>VHDF01000002.1 GCA_016871495.1 Verrucomicrobiota bacterium
TGCGGACGGATCCGTGCACTTGATTCTGGCCACGCCCAACTAAATCGACCGAACGAACGGAATCGCGGGACAATCAGGCTGCGCGGGGCCAACGGCTCCGCGCAGCCTTTTCGCCGTTTCGGCACCCATCCTCGTCGGCCGTGGACTCAAGGGCTAGCGCTCCCGATTTGGGCTCTCGCGAATGGCGTGGGCCGGTCGGCACCACGGAGGGAAAGCTCTGGGCGGTCGTCGTGAGCTGCTTCTCGAGTTCGCCGTGGACGTAACGCAGAGCGTAAGTATTTTGAACTCCAAGGTTAAGAAACACCTACCCTCTGTTCTCTCAGGAACCCCTGGACCACTTTGGCGACAGCTTTCGCTCTGCAAGGTGGCATTGACTGATCGGAATCTGCCTTTTCACGACCCGAACGGAACCTGACCGCTCCGAGGCGTCGCCGCAAGAAAGAGCCCTTGAGAGGCTGAAAAGCGAACTGGTGCATCCGCAAGTTGTCGGGGCGCGCCGTTCACGGCGCTTCCGCTCGCTGACCATTCCGTTGAAAGGCGCGCCCGCACAACCGCAGCCGAAGCTTCCCGCGGTATTCCCCGCCCTGGTGCAGGATCGGACCGATTCGGAAGGATTGTTTGGGGCCGAGCTGCATCCGGATGGCAGGGTGCGTTTTATCGCCTTGACCGCTGCCGTGGAGGAGAAACCCATGTTGCATTTGGGAGCGTCGCGATCGGTCAAACAGGGACTGCCCCCGCTGCCTGCGCCTGGAGTGACTGCCACCAGCCCTCGCATCGTACGCTTTCTTCTGACGAGAAGTGAGTTGGAGATGGTGTGGAGCAGTGAGGCGGCGAGGACCTATGTGGTGCAAACCTCGAATGATCTCGTCGTCTGGCGGGATGTGGGCAGCGTCTCCGGTGCGGGAACGGAGACCCGCTACACCACCCGGATTTCCACGGAACCCGGGGCGACCTATTTTCGCATTCAGCAACCCTAGCCCGGAAATCTCAGGTTTGTTCCGCGCTGGGGATTTCCGGGCTAGCGCCGGGTGGCTGGGATGCGACACGCGGGTGTTGAATGTCCGCCGGCTACGATTCAATCGAACCCGCAGTGTTGAAACTCGATGGGGAACGTTTCCCTACCCCGTCGAGTGTGAAATAGGCGGGTGAGGCGATTTCGTTTCAATCCGCGGCTTCCGGCGGTCCGTCCCGGACCGCGCCCGCCGTCTCTGTCCTCCCTGCGATTCCTCCGCATTCTGTTGTTGCCAGGCGGGCGGGGGGTGACGTTGACTACGGCGTCCCTGGCGGGCGCAAGCTCCTCATCCTGACGGAATTTGGTTTTCCGCGCCGGCGCGGGGCGGATTTGACCAGCGCGATGTCATTATGAGTTCAACCCCAGCGACGGCGTCCCCCGCCAAAATCTCCGCGACCGAGGCGGGTGTTTCCCAGAGCGATGTGGCCGCCATCAAGGAGCTTCGCGATTCGTATCAGTCGATGCGTTCCGAGCTCGCCAAAGTCATCATCGGCCAGGAACAAGTCATCGAACGGCTCCTCATCTGCATTCTCGCGCGAGGACACGGATTGCTCATGGGCGTGCCCGGCCTGGCCAAGACCACCATGGTCAACGCCTTGTCCCAAGTGATGTCCCTGGAGTTCAGCCGCATTCAATTTACGCCGGACCTGATGCCTTCGGACATCACCGGAACGGACATTTTGCAGGAAACCGATCAGCCGGGGCGCCGCGCCTTCGTGTTTGTCAAGGGTCCGGTCTTCGCCAACATCGTGCTCGCGGACGAGATCAACCGCACGCCGCCCAAGACGCAATCCGCGCTGCTCGAGGCGATGCAGGAGCATCGGGTGACGGTGGCGGGGCGCGTGTTTACGCTCCCTTCTCCCTTCTTCGTCCTGGCGACGCAGAACCCGATCGAACAGGAAGGCACCTACGCGCTTCCGGAAGCGCAGCTCGACCGGTTCATGTTCTTCATCCACGTGGAGTATCCGACCCGGGCGGAGGAATCCCGTATCGCGCGCGAAACGACGGGTGGGAAGCCCCCCGAGTTGAAGCATCTGCTGCACGCCGAACAAATCTTGCGGTACCAGGATGTCGTGCAGCGCGTTCCCGTGCCGGACCACGTGGTGGAGGCGGCCGTCGCACTGGTTCGCAAGACGCGCCCCCGGGAAGCGGATGCTCCGGACTGGCTTAAGAAGTGGGTGACGTGGGGGGCGGGTCCTCGGGCCATTCAGTATTTGATTCGCGGGGCGAGGGCGCACGCGACGCTGGAGGGGAGTTACCTGGTGCGCCAGGAGGATTTGGAAGCGGTGGCGCATCCGGTTTTGACCCATCGCATTCTCACCAATTTTCAAGCGCAGGCAGAGGGCGTTTCGAGCACTCAAGTGATCGACCGTTTGTTGCAGGAGGCCCGGTCCGGAGGCGGACATGCCTGATCGGTGGGCGCGCTGGTTGGATCCACTGGCCTTGGGGCGGCTTTCCGCGCAGCCCTTGGTCTCCTTGTCGGCGATGGAGGGGACGGTGTCGGGGCATCACAAGAGCCCGCACCGGGGGTCGAGCGTCGAATTTGCGGAGTATCGCAATTACGCTCCGGGGGACGACATTCGGCGGCTCGACTGGCGGGTCTTCGCCCGCACGGACCGTTTTTACCTGAAGGAGTTCGAGGCCGAGACGAATCTGAGGTGTTATCTGGTATTGGATGCCAGCGGTTCCATGGGGTTTACGGGGAAGGGAGGGGTGAACAAATTTGACTACGCGCGGCGGCTGGCCGCGGCGCTGGGGTATCTCGTGGTCCAGCAGGGAGACGCCGCGGGATTCAGTTGCATGGGCGACCGCGCGAAGGTCGAAGTTCCTCCCAAACGTCATCCCTCCCACTTGCAGTTGGTCCTGGAGAAACTGGACGAGGCGGAGGCTTCGGGTGAAACACGCGTGGTGGAGGCTTTGCACAGCCTGGCCGACCGGATTCGCCGAAGAGCGCTGGTGCTGGTGTTCACCGACGCCTTCTTCGATCCCGAGGCGTTGTTGAGCGCGCTGCAGCATCTGCGCTATCAGAAACACGACGTGGTCTTGTTTCAGTTGCTGGACCGGATGGAGTTGGACTTTCAATTCGATCGCCCGGTGCGTTTCGTGGATTTGGAGGGTCCGATGAGTGTGGTGACGGAGCCAGGGTTGGTGCGTGACGAATACTTGCGGCAGTTGCACGGCCATTTGGACCGGCTGTCCACGGGGTGCCGGGAATTCAAGGTGGATTACCGGCGTGTCGTCACGGATGAGGATTATGAGCGAGTGCTGGCCGGTTATTTGGTGGACCGGTTGCGGCTGGCGGGCGGGCTGATGTGATGCCTGGAAACGCGATGAGGATGCCGGCATGACGTTCCTGCAGCCATGGATGTTCTGGGCGCTTCCGCTGGTCTTGCTGCCGGTGCTGATTCATCTGCTCAACCGGCTGAGACATCGTCCGCAGCCTTGGGCGGCGATGCGGTTTCTGCTGTTTGCGACGCGAACTTCCACGAGTCAGGCCAAGCTGCGCCAATTCCTGATTCTGTTGATGCGGGTTCTTGCCCTTTTGGCGTTGTTGTTTTTCCTGGCGAGGCCGCTCGCGGGGGGGTGGCTGGGGTGGGCGCTGGCACCGGCGCCGGACGTCATCGTTCTGATGCTCGATCGCTCGGCCAGCATGCAGACGAAGTTGTCGGAGGGTGGCGAGACGAGGCTTGAACAGGGTTTGCGAGTGATGGTGGAGGCCGCCCGGCCCTTTGAAGGATCAAGCCAGCTGGTGTGGATGGACAACACGGGGCGAGCCCCGTTGGCGTTGACGAAGTTGAGCGAGGTGGAGGCGTTGAAACTGGGAGGGCCGACGGAAACCGCGGCCGACGTGCCTTCGATGCTGCAAGCGGCGTTGCGGTGGCTGCTGGACAACAAGTCGGGCACCGCCGAAGTGTGGCTGGCATCGGACATGCAGAAAAGCAACTGGCGCCCCGACGATTCGCGTTGGGGTGATTTGACCGCGCAGTTGGCGGGATTACCGCAGAAAGTTCGGGTTCGAATCCTTCCCGTCCTTGGGCGAAGCGGTCCCAACCGTTCGGTGCGGCTGGAGGAATCCTATCGGCGCAAGCGCGGAGGCAAAGGCGAGCTCGCGATGACGTTGGATTTCTTGAAGACCGAGCCGGTGGCGGAAAGCATTCCCGTGGGAGTGACCCTCAACAGCAGCCGGACCGATGTGGAAGTGGCGTTGGATAGCCAGGAATCGCGTTGGCGCCACGCAGTGGGGTTGGATATCCGCCAGGGCCGCGGGTGGGGTAAAGTGGAAGTGCCGGCCGACACGAATCCTTCCGACAATGCGGCCTATTTTGTCTATTCGGAGGACGTGCCGTTGCGGGCGGCGGTTTCGGCGAGAGAAGCGATCTCGGAGAGAGTGTTGGGATTGGCGGCGACAGCTTTTGGACAGGCGACGAACGGAGCGCCCCGCCTCGTCAAGCCAGACGTGGCGGGAGGCTGGGAGCGGGAGACCCTGGTGATCTGGCAGGGAGCTTTGCCGCAAGGGTCGCCCTCGGAGGAGTTGCGGCGCTGGGTGCAAGAAGGCGGGGTGGTGGTTTTCTTTCCGCCGGGCTTGGCGGATACCAATCGATTCGAGGGCATCGGCTGGGGTGAAGTGCAGAACGCTCTCGAAGCGAAACCGTTTCGCGTGGTGAAGTGGGACGAGAACCAGGGTCCCCTGGCACGAACGGATGAAGGATCGAGCCTTCCCATGGGTAACCTCATGATTCTAAAGCGCCAGGCCGTGGTCGGTGGTGGGACGGTTCTAGCGCCTTTCGAGGATGGAGCTCCTTTTTTGGCGAGGCAGGTTTTGGGCCGCGGCGAGATTTACTTTTGCGCTTCGTTGCCAGAGCCAACGTGGTCTGGATTGGCCGAAGGTCCCGTGCTGGTGCCGATGTTGCAACGGTTGCTGGCCTTGGGGGCGCGACGCTTGCAGCACGATCCCTCGGTCATCTGCGGCGAGATGGGGGTGGCCGACGCGGGTTTGACCTGGACCGCGGTTGAAGGCGCGGGCCTGGATGCTCGCTTCAGGGCCGGGGTGTACCAGTCGAGAGACCGCTTGCTGGCAGTGAACCGGTCCCCGTTGGAAGACGACTGGGAAGCCGTGGAGGGAAGCGCGGCGGCGAACTTGCTGGGACCGGACAACGCACGACTCTGGGAAGGCAAGACCAGCGGTGGGGCGGGAGCCACCCAAGGTGAGATTTGGCGGTTCTTTCTCGCGGGTATGCTGTTGTTTCTCCTCGTGGAGGGATGGTTGATCTTGCCGGGGGCGGGGCCATCCTCCGCGGCGGGCTCGGCACGTTCCATCCGGGTGGAAGGAGGCGGGATATGAGCGGATGGACACTGGGCGCCTCGGCGGAAGTGATCGTGCTGGCGCTCATCGCATGGGTGGCTGCGGCAGGGTTGGGGTGGACGCATTATCGCCGCAGCGGCGGCAAAGGCTTGGTTGGCTGGCTGGAGGGATTTCGATTCCTCATTGTGAGTTTGTTGGTGGCCACCTTTTTGAAGCCGGAGAAGGTCACGCAAATCCGCCGCGAAGAAGCGCCGGAGGTGGCGGTGCTGCTGGATCAGACGGGCAGCATGCAAACGCGCGACGTGACCGAAGGCGGCAAGCTCATGCGCCGATCCGAGTGGCTGGGCCAGATTCAAACCTCGAATTACTGGGAAACGATCCGACCGGGAGCGAGGGTGGTCTTGGAACCTTTTGGAACCGGCGGGACGGCGAGTTCAAACGCGACCTTGTCCGCGTCTGCCACGTCTGCCACGAATGCCACGAATGCCACGAATGCCACGAATGCCACGAATGCCACGAATGCCACGGCGGAGGGAACGGATTTGGACGCGGTTTTGCGATCCACTCTGAACCGCCACGGGAATCTGAAGGCGGTGTTGTTGTTGACGGATGGCACGTGGAACACCGGGCCTTCCCCGGTGGGGGTGGCCATGCGATACCGTGACGAGGGAGTGCCGATTTTCGCCCTGGGGGTGGGGCGGGAGTCGCCGGTGCCGGATTTGGTCTTGGCGGACGCGCAGGCGCCTTCCTACGGGCTGTTCGGTGAGCAGATCGCGATTCCATTCAAGGTCGTCAATCATTTGGCGCGCGAAGTCCGTTCCGCCGTCATCCTCGAGGATGGGAAGAAGGAGCTGGCCAGGCGGGAGGTGACCGTGCCGGCGCATGGCGAATTGCAAGAGGCCATCGTCTGGTTTCCCAGAGCGGCGGGGGAGACCCCGTTGCGGCTGCGCATTCCGGTCGAGCCGGATGAGGGTCTGCCGGAAAACAACGCGCGCGATTTTTCGATTCAGATACGCGTCGAGACTTTGAAGGTTCTCGTCGTGGATTCCCTGCCCCGCTGGGAGTACCGATTTTTGCGCAACGCGCTGGAACGCGATCCGGGCGTGGAGATGAATTCGATTCTGTTTCACCCTCATATCGGGATGGGTGGCGGGCGCAAATACCTGGCCAAGTTTCCATCCACCAAGGAGCAGATTTCACGCTACGATGTGATTTTTCTCGGTGACGTGGGATTGGGAGAAGGGGAATTGACGGAAGGGGACGCCGAGCTGATGAAAGGTTTGGTCGAGCAGCAATCCAGCGGGCTGGTGTTCATTCCCGGCCGGCGCGGACGGCAACTGACCTTGTCGGGGACTGCGCTCAAGGATTTGTATCCGGTCGTGATGGAGCCGGGCAAACCGGACGGGGTGATCCTGCAAAACGAGGCGGCCCTGCAGTTATCCACGGCGGGGCGGCGGCATTGGCTGACGCGATTCGATTCCGACGAGAAGAAGAACGAGGAAATTTGGAAGCAGTTGGCGGGATTTTTTTGGTCTGCCGCAGTGGAGAAGAGCCGTCCCGGCTCCGACGTCCTGGCGGTGCATTCGGCGTTGCGCAACAATTGGGGGCGGGTGCCGATGCTGGTCACTCGAAACGCGGGCTCGGGGAAAGTGTTGTTCCTGGGAATGGACAGCGCGTGGCGATGGCGGTTGGGCGTGGAAGACCGCTATCACTACCGGTTTTGGAGCCAGGTCGTGCGGTGGATGGCTCATCCGCGGCATCTGGCGTCGAAACAGGGGATTCGCCTCACCTACAGTCCGGAGGTGCCTCGCGCCGGGGACACGGTTCACGTGCAGGTGATGGTGATGGACGCGGCGGGATTTCCGGCCGGCGAGGGGCCTGTGCAAGGCCGGATCGTGTCGCCCTCGGGACGGACCGAGCGGCTCGATTTCGCGGGAGTGTCGGGCGGATGGGGAGTTTTTGAAGGCATGTTCGTGGCGCGGCAGGGGGGACGGCACAAGATGGAAGTGAAAGCGGAGAAGCAGGGGCGGCAGTTGGAAACCGAAATCCAGGTGGAGGCGCCGTTGATCGAAAAAGCGGGGGAACCGGTCAATGGAGCGGCGCTTCGTGAATTGGCCTCGCTGAGCAAAGGTTTGTTCGCGAGTTACGACCGGCTGGCGGACGTGGTCAAGCAATTGTCCGTCCTGCCCGATCCAAAGCCGATGGAGAGGAGATTGAGATTGTGGAGTGATCCGCGTTGGGGCGGATTCCTGTTGATTCTGCTCGGGTTGTATTGGACGGGGCGAAAGGTCGCGGGCATGATTTGAAGTTCAGAGCCGATTGGCGCGCAGCATGAAGGCCTCCGGAATGCAATTGAATCTTCCCGACAAGTTGAGGGCGAAATTCGACGCCCTGGAGCGAAAGCTCTGGCGCATCGACATGTTGCTGCTCGCCGGTCGAGCCGTGACGGCGGTGGCGGCGAGTTACGCCGGTCTGTGGCTCTGCGATCGGGTGGGCGAGACGCCGTCCTGGTTGAGGTCGGCTTGGGCCTTTGCGGGCTTGGCCGGCATGGCCGCCGCCGGTTGGGTGTGGCGCTCACGATGGGGCGGAGCCGGAATGGACCTGGAGCGGCTCTCGTTGAGGGTTCAATCCCGGTATCGAGCGCTGGGAGACACATTGCTCGGGATTGTAGAACTGTCGGACGAAGCCAAGCGACCGGTGGGTTATTCGGAGGAGCTTTACGCGGCGGCGATTCAACAGGTGTCGGAGCGAGCGGCGGATTACGATTTTACGGCGGCGGCGGATCCGCGTCCGGCGCAAAAACAGTGGTGGGTTGCCGGTGGATTGAGCGCGGCGGCGGCGGCGACGGTGTTGGTTTCGCCTGAGGTGGCGGGCAATGCCGCGGCCCGCTGGCTGCGTCCGTGGTCAACGATCGAGCGCTACACTTTGGTCGGTTGGGCCGAGCCGGAACGTTCCATCACTGTGCCGCTCGGGGAACCGTTCAGCGTGGAAGGGCGTCCCGTTTACCGTTCCTTTTGGAAGCCCAAATCGGGGTGGGCGCGGATTGACCGAGGTGCGAAGCGGCCTTTCTCGATGACCGGAGAGCATCTGCGAGCCGAGTTGCCAGGGTTGACCCAGGATAGCGAGATCGAAATCCGGCTGGGAGACGCCCGGAGGCGGGTTCAGGCGCGTCCTGTTCCTCGTCCCACCTTGCGGACCATGGGCGCTCAAGTCGAGTTTCCCGAATACTTGCAGTATGGCACCACCAACCTTTCGGTGCTGGGAGGGGTGGTCAGCGTGGTGGAGGGGAGCACGGTCCGCTGGGTGGGCGAGGCGAATCGAGCCCTGGCTGAGATCCACGGACGATCCGCGGAAAGCGAGAATGTGGCCTGGACGGTGCGGGACGCACGCTTCGAGAGCGGGCCGTTCAAGCCGTCCGCCACGGAAACCTGGACCTTGCATGGAAAAGACTCATGGGGGCTCACCAATTCGCCCGCCTGGATGCTGGCGGTGCAGGCCGAAAAGGATGTCGCGCCATCCGTCGAAATGACGGAGCTCGCGCGGGAAGTGGCCGTGCTGTCCACCGAGGTGATGGATATCAAGGTGGCGGCCCGGGACGATTTCGGAGTGAAAGATCTGGGGTTGCGGTGGGAGGATCTCGCGGCCTCGTCCGTTGAATCGGGCCAAACCCAGCGCGCGGAACCTTCAGCGGGTTATCGTCAGCGGGCGCGTTCACCGAGGGAAACGCGTTTTCAGGAGACGTTCAGTTTCAGTCCGAGTCTGCAGGGATTCAAAGCCGATTCGAGTTTCGATCTTTTGGCTTATGCCCATGATTTTCGACCAGGGCGCGAAGCTTCCCTCAGTTCGAGATACCGGGTGCACGTGCTGGGCGCGGAGCGGCACGCTGAAATGGTGCGGCAACGGTTGGAAGCGTTGCTGTCCAGGCTCGAGGAAGTGACGCGATCCGAGGAGCGCCTGGCGGATGGGACGAAGGCCTTGCAGGAGGCACTCGACAAACTGTCCGAGGAGGCCGCCGCCTCCAAGGCTTCAGAACTCGCGGAAGAGCAAAAGCTCGCAGCCGAGCTTCTTGAACAACTCGCGCAAGAAGGCTTGCGAACTTTGCGGGAGGCCGCGCGGAACCCCGCCCTCGACAACCAAACTCTGCGGCAGTGGGCCAGCCATTTGCAGGCGATGAAGGATGTGTCCGCCAAGTCCATGGCCAAAGCCGCCCAAGCTTTGCAGGCCGCGAAGAAAAATCCCAAACAACGCAGCGAAAAATTGGCCGAGGCGAAGAATCAAGAGGAAGAGGCCATCGAATCCCTTGAGCAGTTGCAAAAGGACGTCAACACCGGGCTTGACGATTTGCAGGCCCTCACCCTGGCCCAGCGCTTGAGAAAATTGGGGGAAGGCGAGCAATCGATTCAGACGCGGATGAACAAGGTCATTGGCGACACCATCGGCTTGTTGCCGTCCGAACTGGACGAGCGCCACCGCCGGCTGCACAACACCCTGGCTAAAGAGCAACAGGGACTGGAGGAAGAATCGAAAAAGGTCGAGGGCGAAATCAGCCGTTTCTTCGAGCGATCGAAGCGTCCCGAATACGGCCAGGTGACCCAGGCCATGAAAGGCGCCAAGCCCGCGGAAGAACTGGAAAAGGTGAGGGCCTTGATCGGGGAAAACATCGGAATGGAAGCCATGCAGCGGCTGGCTCTGTGGAGCTCACGCTTCGAGGAATGGGCGAAGGCCCTGGAACCCAAGTCCAAGTCCTCTTCGGGCGACAGCCAAGGCCAGCAATTTGGAGGCGAGGAGGCCGCGAAGCTGATGGAGATGTTGCTCGGGTTGTTGCGAGGACGCGAAGCCCAGGCGGGGATCAGGGAGCGCACCCGGATGCTCGACCAGGGTGAGCAGAAGGGCGAGCCCTATGAAGACGCTTCCCGCATGCTGGCCAGCGAGCAACAGAAACTGATTTTGCAGGTGCATTCCCTGCGGGAGGTGAATCCTGCCCGCGGACTGGATCCCTTGATGGCCGAGATCTTCAATAATATGCGTAAATCGGAAGGCCTGTTGAACAAGCCTCAGACCGATCAAGTCACCTTAGGCACCCACGCCAAGTCGTTGGAATTGCTGACGGACGCCATCAACTTGATCAACGAGCAGACCGAGCGCGGACGGCCGCAAGGGGGTGAAGCACAGCAGGCCCCGTCCGCGGAGGAGATGGCGTTCTTGATGCAGATGATGCAGCAACAGGGCCAGGGCATGGCGCCCATGGCGGGTGAAGGAGGCAATCCCGGGCAAGGCGGAACTGGATCCGGAACGGCCCAGGCGGCCGGCGCAGCCGAGGGACGCGGTTCAGCGGGGCGCGCTGTCTCCAAGGGCAGCGGCCAGGTGGGGACTTTGCCTGCGGAGTTTCGTGAAGCGCTCGAAGGTTACTTTCAAGGTTTGGAGAAATCGGAGCCATGACCGCGCGTTTGTTTCTTTCCCGATGCCGGGTCCTGCTTGTCCTTTTCGCATGTTGGGCGGGGACGGCCTTGCGTGCTCAGGAGCTTTTTGAAGGTGGATTGGATCCGCTTTCCACCCAAGTCGATCGTATCTACGTCAAGGGCTTGCAGTATCTGTTGAAGAATCAAGTTCCGGACGGTTACTGGCAGGAAACGGTGTACGGGAAAGAGCCGGCTGTGGTGGGGTTGTCCATGGTTGCGATGCTGGCGCATGGGGACGATCCGGAGGCGGGTCCCTACGCGGGGGCCATCAAGCGAGCTTTGAATTACGTGCTCAAGCAGCAGTCGGACACCGGCTACATCGGGCGGTCGATGTATAATCACGGATTTTCGACGCTGGCGCTCGCGGAGGCCTACGGGGTGGTCCAGGACGACCGGTTGGGTCCGGCGCTGACCAAGGCGGTGCGGTTGATTCTCAATTCGCAAAGCAAGAATCCACACGGAGGCTGGCGTTACACTCCCGAGAGCGGCGACGCCGACACGACCGTGAGCGGGGCGCAGATGGTGGCGTTGTTCGCGGCGCGCAACTCGGGTATCGCCGTGCCGGAAGAGGCGATTCAGAAAGGGTTGAAATACTTCGTGTCGATGCAAACTCCGGACGGGGGTTTTGGCTACACCACCGCGGTCTCGCCCAATGGACCACGCACCGCGATTGGCTGTTTGGTTTTCGCGCTGGCGAAGGAAAAGCAGTCGAAAACGTTTCAATCCGCGTTCGATTTTCTGAAGAAGGTTCAGGCCGAGAGTTCCTTTCAGCACTACTTCATCTACTACGCCGCCCAGGCCTACTTCCACGCGTCTCCGGAGGCCTGGCAAACATGGAATCGGGCGAATATTCGAAGTCTCGCCAGTTCGCAGAATCCGGATGGGAGTTGGGAAGGGCAGTTCGGTCCGACCTTCACGACGGCGTCCTCGCTGCTTTCCCTCGCGCTGAATTATCGTTACTTGCCGATTTATGAGCGTTGAGAGCCGGATGTTCCGCGCGGAACGAGTTTTGACACGCTGGCTGGGCCCGGCCTGCGGGCTGGCAGCCTGGCTCGCCACCGGCCTCCTCCAGGGCGAAGGCGGCAGCACCAACCAGACGACACAGGATTTCCGGGGCATGATGCAGTTTCTGGATGGTTCGTCATTGCATGGACGCCTGGATCAAATGGATCCGGCTCGGGGAGTGTTCTGGCGGCATCCGGATGCGCTCGCCCCGATCCGGATGCGTCCCTCGAACCTCGCCTGGATCGGGTTTGAGAAACCCGTGGCGTTGAAATCCTCGATGAATCCCACCGGTCGATTTCGCTTGCGGAACGGGGACGAATTGTTTGGCACGCTGGTGGGCATGGGAGACAAACACGTCGAAATCGAGAGCTGGCTTGGCGGGGTGTTGCGACCTTTGCGCGAGGAATTGCAATCGGTCACCTTTTTGTCCAAGGGCTATTCGGTGCTCTATGAAGGTCCGACCGGCCTCGAGGGCTGGGTGCTGGGTCGGTCGATGCCGGGCCAGTCGGGCTGGCAATATCGGGATGGCGCGTTGATGGCCAGCACGGTGGGACTCGCCGGGCGTGATCTGGGACTGCAAGGTTCCGCGAGTTTCGAGTTCGACCTGGCCTGGACCTCCAATTTCAACCTGGTGCTGATTCTCTACACCGACGTTTTGGACCGATTTGATTACGGGAGCAGTTGTTACATGTTTTATCTGGGTCCCGGATACATCAACGCCCAGCGCGTGCAGGCCAACACAGGCTTGAGCCAACTCGGTCCCCAGGCGCAGCTTCCGGATGGAATGAGGCGAAACCGGATGCGGCTCGAGCTTCGGTGCAACCAGGAGGACGGGACCTTCACCGTCATGGCCGATGGCCGCCAAGTCCATCGCTGGAAGGATGCCGCAGGTTTCATTGGCAAAGGAAAGGGCATGACCTTTTTTTCCCAGATGGACGGCGGGGCCATTCGCATCAGCAACATCAAAGTTGCGGAATGGGATGGCCGGTATGAAACACCCGAAGGGGAGGATGCGGATCTGCGGCAGGATTTGGTTCGGCTCGCCAATAAGGACCGCGTGCAGGGAACCATCCGAAGCATTCAGGACGGCAGGCTCAAGGTTTCCACGGCCCAAGGTGATTTGGAGGTGCCGACTCCGAGAGTGACGCAGATCGTGCTGGGCCACACCAATGCTTTGGCCGCGGTCAAGCATCCGTGGGACGTGCGAGCCTTTTTTGCCGGGGGAGGCAGTGTTTCATTTCAGTTGTCGGGCTGGTCCCGGAACCTCGTGGAGGGAATGAGCCGCAGTCTGGGCCAGGTTAAACTCAAGCCCGAGAATATCCGGCAGATCCAATTCAATCTGGCCCGGCATCATGAGTTGGCGCCTTCGGGAGGTGGCCCTGACCAGGAGGAAGGCGAGTGATGAAACGAGGGCGGGCGGACTCTACTTGGGCCGGGTGGGTTGCGGGCTGCGCGATCGGGCTGGCCTGCTGGGCTTCGAACGGACCGGCGGCGCGGGCGCAGTCGGGATCGGAGAGTGGCGTGGCCCGGCGTGACGAATTGCGATTTCGGAATGGAGACGTGCTCTTCGGCAAGCTGGGCTCGATTTCACCGCGCGCGGGAGTCGCCTGGTCTCATCCGGACGCGGAAGATGCTCTGCTTTTCGGGGGCGGAGCGATCACCGAAATCCATTTTGGCCCGCTGGCAGAGGAGCCGTCGCAGACAAACTCCTGCCGCCTGATTTTCATGAATCGGGACCAGATTGAGGGAGACCTCATTCGTTGCGATGCCGAGCAGGTCATTTTTGACACGGCCTTCGCGGGAAGATTGATGATACCACGTTCGAGGGTGGACACGATCATCCCGCTCGATGCCAAGCGCCGGACGGTGTTTTCCGGGCCCGAAGGTTTGGAAGGCTGGACGATGGGCAAGGTTTCCGGGGTGATCACGGATTCCGGCCAATGGGGTTATCACAATGGCGCCTTTTTGGCGGCGAAGGCGGCATCGATCGCGCGCGACGTTCAACTGCCGGATCTCTCGGTGATTGAGTTCGATCTGAATTGGAAAGGGATGTTTTACATCGCGGTGGCCCTTTACACGGATTACCTGCATCCCGTGAATCTGGCCAACAAGGATCAAGAGCCCAATTTTGGCGGATTCTACAGCCTGCAACTCAATACCTACGCGGCCAATCTGCTGGCGGTGAAGAAGTCCGATCCGATCAAGTATCTCGGACAAGTGGCCGTGGGCTCATTCAATCAAAAGAGCTCCGCGCACATCGAAATTCGGTCCAACCGGCACAAGAAGACGGTGGCCTTGCTGGTGGACGGGTTGTTGATCAAGCAATGGACCGACAACGAGGATTTTGCTGGCAAAGGCACGGGGCTTCGGTTCGTTCACCAAGGCCAGGGTTCGATCAAGCTTTCGAGGTTGCGGGTGACGGAATGGGACGGGCAGTTCGAGGAGCCGCGCAGCCATCCGTGGGATTCGAAGGACGACTTGGCCAAGCTGCGCAACGGAGACCGGGTGATGGGCAAAGTCGAGAAGCTTGAGAATGGCCAACTGTTCGTGAGCGCGACGGCGACCAAGCTGACCGTGCCGCTCAACAGGGTGAAACAAATCGAGTTGGCGGGCACGGGGGTGGAGGCTGGCAACGCCGCGCCTCATGAGATGCGGGCATCCTTGCGCCGCGGAGGCACCCTGACCTTCCGGCTTGAGAACTGGACCACCAACGGCGTGGAAATCACCAGCACGAATTTCGGACGAGTGCTTTGCTCGCCCTGGGTTTTCGAACGAGTGGTGTTCGGCCCGAAAGCTTTCGTTCCTCGAACGGATTGAATCCTCCGAGGAAGGGATGGCAGCGCTTTTACCGCCGGACAAAGTGCCCTCGGCGCTGCTGCTGCAACGGGTCACGGAGGCACGAAGGCACGGAGATGGGGAGCATCCCGGACCCGATAACTCTCTGACCCGCCTATTCCCCACTCGACTGGGTTTGGAAACGTTTCTCATTGAGTTTCAGCATTGCGGGTTGGATCGAACCACGCCCCCTGTTCGACAACCGGCTGCATTTCCCAGGCTACACCCCGTTGGAGGGAGTTCTTCCTCGAACCACCCCTCGTGCGTGCGTTTTCGTGCAACAACGCGAGTTCGCTGGGGACGGAGCTCTCTGGTTTTTCATGGCTGAATAGTAGTGAAACCCATGCGGTGTTGTCGTATGAGCGTGGGGAGCATCGAGGATATCCTGCATGAAAGCCAAATCACCCAGCAGCATTGATGAATACATCGCCGGGTTTCCGCCCGCAGTTCAGAAGTCCCTCCGGAAGCTACGAACTCTCGTTCGCGAAGTTGCGCCTGAGGCGGAGGAAGTACTGAAGTATCGCATCCCCACCTTCGTTCTGGGGCGTAATCTGGTGCATTTCACGGCTTTCGAAAGGCACATTGGATTTTATCCGACTCCCTCGGCCATTGAGGCCTTCAAAACAGAATTGAAGGATTTTGTGCACGCGAAAGGATCGGTTCAATTTCCGCTCAGCAAGCCGATTCCGTTGGATCTGGTGAAAGCCATGATTCAGTTCTGCGTGAAGGAAGTCCGGGAGCATGCGGCCAAGCGAACAAAGAAGAAATAATCATCGACGTGTCTGTCCATTCGTTTTGAGGGCTCTCCGAGAGTCCGACGGGTTGCTTTTTCCTGCATCGCTTACGCACCGGACCAGGCCGAAGTGCAAGGCTGCTCATGGCTGGAACCTCGACCCACGGATCTGTTTTGGCGGATACCCGGGTGCCGCGGGCTTGGCCGGCGACGAATCACAGTGGAAGCGGCACGTGAGCGATGCGCTCGGCGAGACGGTGCTGTCGCGCGAAGTGTTCCCACTACCGAAGGTCAACCAGCCGGCCATTCTCGAAATTTTCTTGAGTTTGGGGGCGCTTTACCTTGATGTTCTCGCGTCACCCCTAACGCGTTAGACCAGAGGTAATTGCCTTTAAGCTTTGTTTCGATAGGCTCGCTTATGATGAATGTTCAAAGAACCTTCCCTCGCTTCGTTTACTGGATCTTGCTCTTCCTGGCGGTATCGAGCCGTTTGCTTGCCGGAGAGGCGGACATCCGGATCCCTGACTTGAGCCAGACGCGGTTTTCACTTCCCGGGGGGACCGCCACCGGTCATGGGTTGATGTATTTTGGCATCGTGGTCTGCGCCTTGGGGGCCGCCTACGGGTGGTGGCAGTATATCGCCACGCGAAGGCTTCCGGTCCATGAGACGATGCGGGCGGTCTCCAACATCATCTGGGAAACCTGCAAAACCTATCTGCTGCAACAGGGCAAATTTCTCTCGGTGTTGTGGACGTTGATCGCGATCTGCATCGTCTACTACTTTCAATTCCTTCAGCACAAGAGCTGGCTGGACGTCGGCATCATTCTGTTGTGCTCGATTTTGGGCATCCTGGGTTCCTACGGGGTTGCTTGGTTCGGCATCCGCATCAACACGGTCGCGAACGCCAGAACCGCTTTCGCGGCGCTGCAGGGCAATCCGCTGCACACGTTGATGATCCCGTTGCAATCCGGCATGAGCGTCGGATTGCTGCTGGTTTGCGTCGAGCTGTTCTTCATGATCGTCATTCTCACCTTCCTGCCGCAGGCCTTGGTGGGACCGTGCTTCATCGGCTTCGCCATCGGCGAGTCCTTGGGCGCGAGTGCGCTTCGGATTTGCGGGGGTATCTTCACCAAGATCGCGGATATCGGAGCGGATCTGATGAAGATCATTTTCAAACTGCCAGAGGATGATCCCAAGAATCCCGGCGTCATTGCGGACTGCACGGGGGACAACGCCGGAGACAGTGTGGGACCGACGGCGGACGGCTTTGAAACTTACGGCGTCACCGGAGTGGCGTTGATCGCGTTTCTGGCTCTGGCGTTGAAGGACGCGGCGGCGATTTGCGGCCAGTTGATCATCTGGATTTTTGTCATGCGCATCCTGATGGTGATCACGTCGCTGATTTCCTACGAGATCAACCGGGTGGCCAGCCGATCCATTTACGGCGGACGGAAGGAGTTTGAGTTGGAGGCGCCCTTGACCCACTTGGTCTGGATCACGTCCCTCGTCTCGATTGCCATTACTTTTGTGGCCAGCAAGATGATGCTCGGTGGATTCGTGGGATTGGATGGCAAGCCGGCGCCGGACCTGTGGTGGATCCTTTCCTCCATCATCAGTTGCGGAACGTTGGCGGGTGCCTTGATTCCTGAATTTACGAAGGTGTTCACCAGCACCTCGTCGCGACATGTGGCGGAAATCACGAACGCGTCAAGACACGGCGGCGCTTCTTTGAACATTCTCTCGGGCTTTGTCGCCGGTAATTTTTCCGCGTTTTGGAAGGGTCTGGTCATCCTTTCCTTGATGCTCGTGAGTTACGTGCTCTCCAAGGATGCGTCCGTGGCGTCGATGATGCCGAAAGAGTACGCTTTCGCCGGTCCGATTTTCGCCTTCGGTCTGGTGGCCTTCGGTTTTCTGGGCATGGGCCCCGTGACCATCGCGGTGGATAGTTTTGGTCCGGTCACGGACAACGCCCAGTCGGTTTATGAGTTGAGCCGGATCGAGTCGATTCCCAACGTGTCCAGGGAAATTGAGCGTGATTTCGGGTTCAAGCCCAATTTCGAGCACGCCAAGGATCAGTTGGAGAAAGGAGATGGTGCCGGCAACACGTTCAAAGCCACCGCCAAACCGGTGTTGATCGGCACCGCGGTCGTGGGTGCGACGACGATGGTCTTCGGCATCATCATGCTCCTGGAGCAAACCTACGGCAATGTGATCGCCAAGCTGAGTTTGGTGCAGCCTGAAGTGATGCTCGGGTTGTTGATGGGCGGGTCCGTGATCTATTGGTTTACGGGAGCCTCCACTCAAGCCGTGGTCACCGGAGCCTATCGCGCGGTGGTCTTTATCAAAGAGAACATGAAACTCGACAGCGCTACGGCGTCCGTCCAGGACAGCAAGAAGGTGGTGGAGATTTGCACGGTCTATGCGCAGAAGGGGATGGTGAACATCTTCATGGTCATCTTCGCGCTCTCCCTGGGATTGCCGTTCTTCGATCCTTATTTCTTCATCGGCTACCTGGTGGCGATGGCGTTCTTTGGATTGTTCCAAGCCATCTTCATGGCCAACGCGGGAGGGGCGTGGGACAACGCCAAAAAAATCGTGGAAGTCGATTTGCGGCAAAAGGGAACTCCGTTGCACGCGGCGACCGTGGTGGGTGACACGGTGGGAGATCCTTTCAAGGACACCTCCTCGGTGTCCCTCAACCCTGTGATCAAGTTCACGACGTTGTTTGGTTTGCTGGCGGTGGAGATCGCCGTGCACATGAAAAACACCACGATGAAAACCGGCATTGGGATCGCGTGCCTGGTGGTGGCCCTGTTCTTCGTCTATCGCTCCTTCTACGGAATGCGCATTCCTGAAGAATGAGAGCCCAGTTTTCGATCAGGCTCTGGCTCTTGACGGCAGCAGTACCGCCTCGAAACTCCCGGCGTGTTTCGCGACGGGGAAGTTTAGGCCCTGGGGGACCGCGCCTTGTGTAACGCTCAACACGTCTGTCTTGTTTTTGCCAAAGGCGAACCCGTTGAACTCCTTGACGAAACGGGGACGCCCAGGTTGGCAAACCGCAGAGCGGTTTGAACTCGTGTGCTGAGCAACAACTCAAGCACGATCCTTTTCCCGTCCCATCGCAGGTGAAAAATGCGGGCTAGAAGTCAGGTTCTGCGAATGAATCGAGCAGGCGACGCTCTCTCTTCGTGGGGCGTCCGGCCCCTTTGGTGCGGCGGGGTGGCATCGCCAAGACAGAAGCGGCGTCGGATTGCGCCGGTGCAGGTGGCGTGAGATCCTCTGCGAATTCCTTGGCGACTGTTGCACTCACCCGTTGTTGCAGAGGGCCAAGAACTTTGAACGTCAGTGCCTGGGATCCGCGCTGGATTTCATAAACCTCACCGGCGCGGATTTCATGGGCCGGTTTGAGGTTGCGTCCATCGCATTTGACATGGCCGGCTTTGCAGGCCTCGATGGCCAGGGCGCGAGTCTTGAAAAGACGAACGGCCCACAGCCACTTATCGATCCGGCAGCGCGTTGCTTCGGCATTGGACATGCAGTTTCCGTAGCACTTTCCGGTCTGGAAAAGCGATGGAAAAGCGGGCTTTGACATTGACCCGGGACGCGGTCCGACGGATACATTTCGGGATGCCACTCCGCCAATTTGGGATTGCCCTTTTGCTCTTGGCCTTGTTCGCGGCGGGATGCCAATCGCCGTGCTGCGACCGGTGCGGCATGGGTGGAACGGGTGGCGGTCAGGTGGCGCTGGAGCACGCCGAAGGACGAGTGCGGGTGAGTTTGGATGGGCAACTGTTTACGGAGTATCACTACCAGAATGTGTCGCGTCCCTTTCTTTTTCCCATTCTGGGGCCGGGTTCGGTGAAAATGACAAGAAGTTGGCCGATGTCCGAAGCCCCGAACGAGGAACGCGATCATCCCCACCATCGTTCGCTGTGGTACGCGCATGGCAGCATCAACGGCCAGGATTTTTGGTCCGAATCGGCCAAAGCCGGGCGGACCGTGCACGAACGCTTTCTCAAAGTCGCTTCGGGCCGCAAGTCAGGCATGCTTCACACCGCGAACAAGTTGGTGGCTCGGGATGGCGCCATCGTGGCCACCGATGAGCGCTTGTATCGGTTCTCCACCGAGGGCGAAGTCAAGATCATCGATGTCGAAATCACGGTTATTGCCAGTCATGGTCCACTCACGTTCGGTGACACCAAGGAGGGGTCGATGGCGATTCGACTGGCGGAAACCATGCGTTTGAAGGGCAAGGTGGGCCAGGGCCACATCGTCAACAGTGAAGGCATTCGCGATGGGGAGACGTGGGGGAAACGCGCGCGCTGGGTGGATTATTATGGCCCGGTTGAAGGAAAGACCGTGGGCGTGGCCATGTTCGATCATCCGTCGAATCCGAGGCATCCGACGTGGTGGCATGTTCGCGACTACGGCTTGTTCGCGGCGAATCCGTTTGGCATTCACGATTTCGAAAAGAAACCCGCCGGCACGGGCGACCTGAAAATTCGCGCCGGTGAAAAAGTGACGTGGAAATATCGGATCTTATTTCACCCCGGGAACGAGCAGGAAGCCCGCATCGCCGAGCGTTATCAGGCTTACGCGGGTTCCGGTCATTCCCATTGATGCCGTGTTTTCAACCCTTTCATTATGAACGCCACGAAATCAGATTCACCCTTGGTCTCGAACCCAACCACTCGCCGGAGCTTTCTCAAAGCGTCCCTGGCCGCCGGAGCTGCCGTGAGCTTCTCGGCCCAATCGTGGGCGCAAGTTGCCGGGGCCAACGAACGAATTCGAGCCGGTGTGATCGGTTTCAAAGGAAGGGGCGGCGATCACATTTCAGGGCTGCGCGGACTGACCGGGTCCGGTGTCCAGATCGCGGCGCTGTGCGACGTGGACAAGGATGTGCTGGCCGGAGGAGTCGAGACCTTCAGCAAGCGCGGAGAAGCTGTCAAAGGTTACGCGGACCTTCGGCGCATGCTCGATGATCGCGATATCGATGTCGTGACGATTGCGACGCCGAATCACTGGCATTCCTTGGCAGCCATCTGGGCCGTCCAGGCTGGCAAAGACGTCTATGTCGAAAAACCTGTCTCCCACAACGTTTGGGAAGGGCGCAAGCTGGTCGAAGCCGCGCGAAAGTACCGGCGCATCGTGCAGACCGGTACTCAGAGCCGCTCCAGCCAGGCGATCAAAGAGGCCGTGGAATGGGTCAGAAGCCGCAAATTGGGCAAGATCGTGATTGCCCGCGGCTTGTGCTACAAGCCCCGGGGGTCGATCGGAAAGGTGCCTGGTTTTCAGACTGTTCCCGACCACATCGACTACCACCTCTGGTGCGGTCCCGCCCCGATGGATCCTGTCCGCCGCGCCAAACTGCACTACGACTGGCATTGGATCTGGAACTACGGCAACGGCGACCTCGGGAATCAAGGGATTCATCAAATGGATATTGCCCGCTGGTTCCTGGGCGAGCAGCAGCTTTCCTCCAAGGTTTTCAGCATTGGCGCCCGGCTTGGCTACGATGACGATGGAGAAACCGCCAATACCCAGTTGGTCTGGCATCACTATCCTTCCGCCCCTTTGATCTTCGAAGTCCGGGGCCTTCCCGCCAAAACAGGCGCCAAGGAAATGGACAAGTACAAGGGCGGCAGCGTGGCGGTGATTATTGAATGCGAACGCGGCTATGTGCTGATTCCGAATTATTCCAGCGCGACCGCCTACACGCACGATGGGATGGAGATCAAGAAGTGGTCGGGCAGCACGAACCACTACGAGAATTTCATCAACGCCGTGCGCAGCCGGAAGACGTCCGATCTGACTGCCGATATTTTGGAAGGGCATCTTTCCAGCGCCTTGTGCCACACCGGCAACATTTCCTATCGCTTGGGCCGGAAGTCTTCCGTGAACGAGATGCGCGAACGCATTCAAGGCTTGCGTGGCGCTGAGGAAACCCTGGGACGCATGGTCGAACATTTACAAGCCAACGGGGTATCGCTGACGGAGCACCAGCTTGTGCTGGGCGATTACCTGGAGATGAATCCGAAGACCGAACGGTTCCTCAATCATCGCGAGGCCGATGCTTTACTCACCCGCCATTACCGCCGGCCGTTCGTCGTGCCTGAACGCGTTTGATCTTATGCTGCGGCCATCGCTCCGCCGCCCGGCCGTGCTGGGAATTCTATGCTCGCTGGTCCTGGGAATGGCGGGCGCACCCGCGCCGGAATGGAAGCGGGTGGTGTACGAGCAGGATTTTTCACGGCCCGAATCCCTCAAGGAACTCCGAGTGACGGATCCCCGCGCTTGGAGGTGGTCGGAGACCGGTGGGGGCGCGCTCGAGCTTTTCCAGCAGAGCAAGTATCAGGCTCCGGTCCGGTCCCCCTTCAACCTCGCCTTGTTGAGCAAGCACCGGTTCCGGGATTTCGTCTTGGAACTGGAGTGCCAGCAAACGAGCCAGGAATACGGACACAGGGACTTGTGTTTTTTCTTCGGGCTGCAGTCGCCCACGCGATTCTATTACGCTCATCTGGCGACGTCGGCCGACAACCACGCCCACAATATTTTTCGAGTCAACGAAACGCCGCGGGTGAAGGTCGGGACCGAGACCACTCGGGGTGTCGCCTGGGGAGCCACGAATCAATGGCACAAGATTCGCATCGAGCGAAACGCGGACGATGGAACGATCCGGGTATTTTTCAACGACATGACTCGCCCCGTCATGGCGGCTCAGGACAAGACTTTCCTGGAAGGTTATGTGGGTTTGGGATCGTTTGACGACGTGGGGCGTTTTCGAAGGCTTCGTCTCGAAGGGACGGCGGTGGATGGGGCCGGGGGCGCATTTTACACCGCCTTTTGAGGGAGCGCCTTCCTGGCCTCCTGGCTCCATCTCCTTCTTCGCTGTTTCCCTGAACTTCTGTGCGTCCGCTCATGGCTTGAACCCGGCGTGAAGCCGTGACCTTCGGCGCACGCCGTTGACGGCGCCTCATTATGGACAGCGCGACGACGTGGTTTGGACCACGGAGACTGGAGCAGGGGGGGGCGCTTGGGAGGGACAGAGATCTCGGGTTCTTGCTCTAGGGTCTTAGAAGTCTGAAGAACCGGTGGCGGCCCCCAGTGGTGGTGGTGACCCGAAGTGTGCTGTTGCCCAGGCTCTCGACCGGTTCGCACCCGTATGGGATCCATGAATCAGGGTTCTCCGGTGTTTCGGTGGTTTGCAACATCCATCCGTATTGTCCAAAATCGCCACGACCTATGATATATCCGGGCTAAGGTTTCCCATCCCGGGGCTTGGCGAGGGTGGGTTGGGTTCTAGCTGGAAGCCGAGTGATCCGAAGGGGTGGGGTCCTCGAGATGGAATTTAGCGACGCGTTTGCGAAGCGTGGCCCGGGTGATGCCTAGAATTTTCGCCGCTTGAACTTGGTTCCCGCGAGTTTCTTTGAGCGCGTGGCGGACGAGTTCTTTTTCCACCGCCGGCAATACCTTCAGTGTCGGGTGTTTACGAGCCCATCGGAAGAGCGACCTGGCAATTCCCTCCATTTCCGCCATGTTGTCCGGAACCGCCGGTGAGGACGTTGGCGAGGGCGCAGGGGACGAGGGTTGAGCGGTCGCGGGGAGGGCAGGAAGAGGGCCCGTGAAGAGATCTCTGGCGAGGATAACTTCCCCGGTGGCAATGACCAAGGCCCTTTGGATGGCGTTTTCCAGCTCTCTGACATTGCCCGGCCAGGCATGCTCGGTCATGGCCTGGAGAGCTTCGGCTGAAAGCGATTTGCGGGCGGAGGTTTTCGATTTCTGGAGTTTGCGTAAAAAGTATTGCGCCAGCATGGGGATGTCTTCAGGCCGCTCGCGCAGGGGCGGCATGCGGAAGCGCACCACGTTCAATCGGTAGTAGAGATCCTCGCGAAAGGAACGAGCAGCGACCGTTTCTTCGAGCTGGCGGTTCGTGGCGGCGATCATTCGGACGTCCGCCTGAAACGTCTGATTTCCACCGACGCGCTCAAAGGCGCCGCTTTGGAGAACGCGGAGGATTTTGGCTTGAGTGGCTGGCGGCATGTCGCCGATTTCGTCGAGGAAAAGCGTGCCCCGGTGGCATTGTTCAAATTTTCCGACACGGAGTTGGGTTGCGCCGGTGAAGGCGCCTTTCTCGTGGCCGAAGAGTTCGGATTCCAGCAGATTCTCGGGGATGGCGGCGCAATTGATCGCGAGAAAGGGTTGCTGGTTGCGCTGGCTGTGATGATAGATCGCTCGAGCCACGAGTTCCTTGCCTGTTCCGCTTTCCCCGGTGATGAGAACCGTTGCATCCGAAGACGCCAACTGTCCAATCAGCTTGAAGACCGCCTGCATCGGCTCGCTTTGTCCGACGATGCCGAGTTCGGAGTCCCCGGTGTCCGGAGTGGAGGCGAAGTTCACGACCTCCTTCATGTCGCGGGAGGCTTTGAGGGCGTTCTCGACCACTTGCTTGAGCTTCGGGATATCGAAGGGTTTGAGAAGGTAATCGAAGGCTCCGAGCTTCATGGCTTCGATGGCCGTGTGCGTGGTGCCGTAGGCGGTCATCATAATGATGGGAATCTTGGCGTCGGATTCCCGAATTCTTCGGAGTGCTTCCAGTCCCGACATTCCGGCCATGCGAACGTCCATAATGACGAGGTCGGGATTGAATTTGGGCAGGAGCCGGAGACCTTCATCGCCGCCCGGGGCGGTGGCGATGGTCAAATCCGGCTGATTGAAGATCCGCCGAAAGGAATACTGCACATCGGCTTCGTCGTCGATGAGGAGGATTTTATTCATGGCCGGGTGTGGAGGAGGGTGACGCAAGGGAACGGCGGTCACGGGAGCACAGATACACGAGTCCGCCGATCATACTCCAGAACAGACTTCCGGCGTAGGCCAGCAGCGCGAGGGAAAGGGCGGCGGTGGCGGAAACGCCCCATGCGGGAGAGGCCAAGGTGGCGACGTAGAGATTCTCCCGCACTCCCAGGCCGCTCGGAGTGATGGGAAGCGCGGAAACGCAAATGATGGAGGGCACGATGAGGAGCAGGAAGGAAACGGGGATGTGGAGTTGAAGCCCTTTGGCCAGGGCGGCGACTTGAAGCACGCAGCAGGCATTGAGCAGCGCGGAGAGCAGCAGTGAACGAATCAAGTAGCTGGGGTTGCGACCGAAGGGGCGGCAGGCTTCGACGCTTTTCTCGAGCGTTTCACCTTGAGGCAGCCGGCGCAGCCAGGGTCGGACCTGGGGGAAACGTTTGGAGAGTCCGCTCCAGAGCAGGGCGCCGCCGAGCAGGGTGAGAGTGGCGAACATGGCGAACACGAAGTAGGAAAGGGATTGGACCGGGGCCGACGCGTGGATCCGCGGCCAATTGAAGGGGATCATGGCCACGGCGAAGGCGAGCATGGAAAAGAGCCCGAAAATCCGGTCCACGACGACGGTGACCACGGCTTCGGTTTTGAGGTGTTGCGTTTCGCCAGCCGCGTAGTACGCCTTCATCAAGTCACCGCCGGTGGAACCGAGGAGGAATGAGTTGAAGAAGTGGGCGATGAGACTGAAGGTGGTGGCCCGTTTCGAGTCGAGGGGAATCTTTTGAAGTTCGAGGGCCATTTTCCATCGCGCGACGCCGAGGGCGAGAGTGGCGCCCATAAACACGAGGGAAACAGCCAGCCAAGCCGGGGGCATGGAGGCGAGGGTTTTGCCAAGGCTGCGCGGCCCAAGGGTCCAGGCGCGTTTCCATTGTTCGGGAAGCGGCAGTTGGTCCCAGGCCGACGCCGGCTCGGAAGGGGGGGCGAGGTGCCTGGCTTCGTTGACGAAAATGGAATGGAAAATCCAAAGCATCAGGACGAAGCAGATCGCGGGGCGCGCGGCGGACTTCAACATGAAGGAAAGTCCTGCTTAGTCCTCGCCCCAGAGCGATTTGAGGTGGGCCACGCCTTCTCGCAGAGCTTCCGGAGGAACACCGGGATTGAGTTCAAAAACCTTGATGTGGTCGGGGCGGACGTGGGGTTTGAGAGCGGCGAAATCGATCATGCCTGTGCCGGGCGGGCAGTGGTCGCGTCCCGGGAATTGAACATCGTGGATGTGGAAACCCGCGAGGTAGTCCGACATGGATTCGAGGTGGAAAGTGTGCTGGATGAAGCCGAGGTTTTCCTTGATCTGGGCGTGGCCGGTATCGTGCCAATACCGGATGTTGGGCCTGGCGGTCCATTCGCGGAAGAACATGAGGGAATCGTTTTCGAGAGGAATTTCCTCGAGCGCTTCGCGATTCTCGATGCCCAGGAGGAGGCCCCGGGCGGCGGCTTGTTCGGCGAGGCGTCCGAGCATCTGGTTCGCGAGTTGGACCGGTTTTTCCTTCTTCTCCTCTCGTTTACGTTCGGCCTCCTCGCAGAGTTTGGCGAACTTGGGAGAGTCTTTGCCCCCTTCGCCCAGCATATCGATGAGGCGGTCGGTGTAGTCCTTCATATCGATGCAGCCCATATGAAGAACGACCAGTTTGGCTTTGACGCGTTCGGCGGTTTCGAGCGTCTTGAGTGAATGACGGTAGGCATTTTCGCGCTCCCGCTCGTCGGAGGAGGTGAATTTGAACAGGTTGGGCGCGGCATGGTTGACCCCGATGGGGAGGGGACAGAAATTATGGAGGGTCGAGATCTTGATCTCGCCTGCGTCCACGGCGGCGAGGACCCCGGGGAGGAGGCTGATGCGGATTCCGTGACTGAGTTCCGCGTATTCGAAGCCGAGGTCGCGAATTTCGCGAAGCATGGCTCGGCCGTCGGTATGGCGGCTCGAGTTCCAGCAGGTGGAGAGGGAGTACATGCGTTGATGGTTGGAAACAAAAAACCGGGTCCGAAGAGCATTCGGAACCCGGCCATGAAATCGATGGGGATCAGGCGTCGGCGTAGCGAGCGCTGAGCATGGCGGAGAACCGCGCCATCTTCATCTTGCGGCGCCGGCGTTCGCTGGGTTTTTCGAAATGCCGATGATTGCGCACTTCTTTGAGTGTGCCTTCCCGGTCCACTTTCTTCTTCAACCGGCGAAGCGCTTTTTCAACGGATTCGCCCTTCCTGAGCTTGGTTTCGGTCAACTTAGTTTCACTTCCTCTCTGGATGTCGCTGGAGATCGAGGTGGTTGCCACGACCCAGACAGTTCGTCGAGTTAGGGGGGTGAAGCTATCGAGGCAAAGCGGGTGTGTCAATCTTCCCGGTCAACAAATTAAGCCTGAGGTCAGCCCGTGGACTATTGCGCTGTAACTCTTTCCCGCTTAGGATCGTAGAGGGGTTTGAGATGGGCTTCGGCCTCTTTCATCTCGCCGTTGAGGTTGATGGCATAGGGGCCGGGCAGCGGATCCTGGGGGTGGGCGGAAGGATGAAGGGGGACGTAGGCGGTGGCAACGGATCGTCCCACCGTATGTCCATAAGCTCCGGAGAGCGTATATCCGACGGGTTTGCCTTGGCAAAGCACCGGCTCGGAACCCCAAAGCATCGCTTCCGGATCTTTGAGGGTGAGCAAGACCAAAGCTTTAGTTCTTGGGAGAGATCGTTTTTGGAGCAAAGCGACGCGTCCCAGGAATGGTTTGTTCCAATCGATGGCGAATTGGAGTCCCGCCTCGATCGGGGTATCCCAAGGGGATAATTCGGCGCCCCAGGCTCGAAAGCCCTTTTCCAATCGGAGCGAATTGATGGCATAGTGGCCGGCGTTTCGCAGGCCCCAGGGAGCGCCTGCCACCATGAGAGCCTCGTACGCGGACGCCATTTGCTCCACAGGAACATGAAGTTCCCAGCCGAGTTCTCCGACGTAAGTGATGCGCAGTGCGAGCGCAGAGACGTGTCCAAGGTCGATGAGTTTGCCTGTTCCGAAGGGGAAAGACTCATGATCCAGTTCGGCGTTGGTCACGGCACTGAGGATTTTCCGGGAATGGGGCCCCATCAGGCCCAGAACTCCGAAGGCGTTGGTGACATTCGAAAGCTTGAAGTTGGGGTAGGCCAGTGCGTTTTTTCGGATCCAATGGGCATCCCGCACGGCTTGGGAGGTGCCGGAGATGAGATAGAAGGAGGACTCGCTTTCGCGGAAGAGAGTCAGGTCGCTTTCGAATCCCCCGTGCTGGTTGAACATGCCCGTGTAAACAATTCGACCAGGTGGAACGTCGATCTTATTGCCGCAGAGATGCTCCAGCAGCGGCAAGGCGTCCTGGCCCGAGCAATGGAATTTGCTAAATCCGGACTGGTCGAAAAGGGCTGCCGATTGGCGGGCGGCGAGGTGCTCGGCGGCGTGCCAAGGGAACCAGTGAGGGCGGCCAAACGTGTAATCAAGCTCCGCCTTTTCTCCTGGCGGAGCGAAGACATTCGGACGTTCCCAGCCTGCTTTGACTCCGAAAACGGCCCCTTGGCCGGCCAGGATGGAATGCAAGGCACTGCGGCGAACGCCTCGACCGGTTTCGAACTCCCGATTGGGCCATGCCATCTGGTAATGCAGCCCGAGGGTTTCGGTGACACGGGTGCGAAGGAAGCTCCGGTTATTTGCCCAGGGGCCGAAACGGCGGATGTCCACGGACCAAAGATCGATGGAGGGTTCCCCGTCCAGGATCCACTCCGCGAGGTAATTGCCCGCGCCTCCCGCGGTGGCAATGCCCGCGGAGTTGAATCCGGCGCAGACGAAAAGGTTCTTCAGTTCCGGGGTTTCGCCGATGAGGAACTGATTGTCCGGGGTGAAGCTTTCGGGTCCATTGACGAATCGCGCGTAGCGGGACTTTTCCAGGGCGGGGATGCGCCAGGCGCCGTGCTTGAGCGGCTCGTCGAATTTTTCCCAGTCGGGTTCGAGCAGTTTGAAGGAAAAGTCGTCGGGAATGCGGTCCACCATCCAAGGTTTCGTGAACTTCTGAAACGCGCCGAGCATCACGGATTGGCCTTCGCCTCGAAAGTAGATGCACAGGTCTGGATCGCGTCCGAGCGGGAGTTCATCGAAGGCCCCTTCGATCGGTTCGGAGACAACGTAGTGATGTTCGACGGGATAGAGGGGGAGATTGACCCCGGAGCGAAGGGCCAGATCGCGGGACCACATGCCGCCCGCGATGACGACGCGTTCGGCATGGATCAGGCCTTGATTTGTTTCCACGCCGATGACGGTGTCTTTTCGGGTGACGAGGGCGATGGCGCGCGCTCCTTCGATGATTTTGGCTCCCATCCGGGCGGCGGCTTTCGCGAGGGCGACAGGGACTTCTTTGGGTATGACTTTGCCATCGTGCGGGAGCCAGGCTGCGCCGAGAAGGTCGTCGATGCGGATCAAAGGCCAGCGTTCCCGCGCTTCCTGTGCGGAAATCATGGTGGCTTCGACCCCCATTAATTCGGCCATGGCGCAGGTGCGCTGGAGTTGGATCATGCGGTCCTTGGATTTGGCGACAATGACGCTCCCGACTTGTTTCCAGCCCACGTCATGACCGCTTTCCCGATGGATGCGGGCGTAGAGATCCGCGCTGGCTTGATTGATGCGCGTCATGCTGGTGGTCGTTCGGAGTCTTCCGACCATGCCGGCGGCGTGCCACGAGGTTCCGCCTCCGACGCGGGATTGCTCGAGGAGGACGACGTCGGTGCATCCTCGCAGGGCGAGGTGGTAAGCGGCGCTGGCTCCGGCGACGCCGCCACCGAGGATGACGATCTTGGCTGCGGGCGGGAGTGGAGTTTTGGGGAATGGGGATGGATCGACTGGGGCGTTCATGAATGAAGCGGGAGAAAGCTAGCGAATTCGAGGGGTGGGAACAATGTCCTTTCCTGTGTATCCCGATGTTGTTGGTAGGGCGGGCCTGTCCCAGCCCGCCGCCCACGGGATGCAAAACATCATGCTCCGGCGGCGCGCCGGGACGGACGCGCCCTACCTGCATCACCGGCAACATCGGGATGCACCGTGTCCTTTCGAGGGGGTGAAAAGGAGCTTGCGGGCTGGAGGGCTGTTGAATAGGGTTCGCGCCGCTTTTGGGTTGGAATGGCGTGTCTGCTTGTGGCGCGCTCACGGATTCAGGAGCGGAAGAGGGTTGGTAGCTCAGTTGGTAGAGCAGTGCCCTTTTAAGGCATTGGTCCGGGGTTCGAGTCCCCGCCAACCCACCATTTTTCATATGCTTTGGACGTGACAGGGTGAAGCGGATGTCCATAGCATTCCGAGCTTTGGTCGTGACCCTATCGTCCAGTGGCCTAGGACACCGCCCTTTCACGGCGGTAACACGGGTTCGAATCCCGTTAGGGTCGCCAACTTTTCCTGGCGATTTCGCCGAATCTCCGATCCCGGCTTAAAGCCTTTCCCCCGTCCATGGAGATGAAGTGTTTCGGACTGATGGCCCGCAGGACGCTATGGTGGCCCACAGCGCGAGGTTGGTTGGCGATGGGGTTGGCGCTGGCCGTAACGGGTTCGGCCGTGTTCTTCCGATGGCTCCCCTTTCTCGCCGTGCATCGTCCGATTGCGGCGAGTGTGTTGGTCATCGAAGGGTGGGTGGCGGATCATGCAATGCGGGAAGGGGTGAGGGAGTTCAGGAGGGGGCGGTATGAACGGGTTTATGTGACGGGGGGACCCTTGGACGCGGGGGCTCCACTGAGCGAGCATAAGACCTACGCCGAGCTGGGAAGGAAGGTTTTACTCGAGCTGGGGGTGGACGCGAGCGCGGTGGTTTCGGTGCCGGCGCCGTGGGTGAAGGCTGATCGAACCTACGCTTCGGCGGTGGCGTTGCGAGATTGGTTTCGGAAGAGCGGCAACGTGCCGGAAACGATGAATCTGTTAAGCGTCGGCCCCCATGCGAGGCGTTCGGGATTCTTGTTCGAGGCGGCGTTTGGGGACGCGACGCGAGTGGGGGTCTTCAAGGTCGCGGAGGTCGATTATGACGAGTCTCGATGGTGGACCACGAGTGCCGGGGTTCGGTCGGTGCTCGACGAGACGATCGCTTATTGGTACGCGCGATTGTTCTTTCGTCCGGACTGAATCGTGCTCGGCAGAAACCGTGGTGGGGTGGAGCAGGGGCTACGGTTTGCTCGACCAGTCGAGGCAATAGAGGCGGTCCTCGCTTCTCAAGTAGAGTTTTTTGCGCGACAACACGGGCGCAACCCAGCAGGGGTAATGCAGTTCCGGGACTTGCCAGCGGCTGATTTCATGGGGGGCTTCCGGTGTGGGAGCGAAGATTCCAAGCAATCCGCCTTCTCCAAGGACGATGAGTTTTTTCTCGGCGAGGATGGCGGCGGCGCGTCCGAACACAGGAGGTGTGGGGCTGCTGCGAGGGACCCAGCTTTCCTCGCGATCCCAGAGAGTCTTTCCCGTTTTGAATTCGATGCAGCGGAAGGAAGCATCCGGTTCGTTGCGTCCGGTGAACCCGTAGAGGTGTCCCTCGACGAGGAAAGGCTGGCTCCAGTGGAGTTCCATGCCGAGCCCGGCCCAAACCTGGTCGAAATCTTTGAGGGAGGGTTTGACTTGGAGGAGGAATGAACCGACTCGGTAGTAGGTGGCGGAGACGAAAATCTGATCCCCTGTGATGAGAGGGGTGGTGGCGTTGACCGAATCATTCAGACGCGAGCGGAACCACCGGCTGAACCACACCTCACCGTTCTCCGGGTTGAGGGCGACGAGGCCTTGGCGCATCAAGCAAAAAGCAACGCGCCGTCCATGGATGGTGGCCACGATGGGAGAGGCGTAACTGGCTTGTTTTTCGCTCGGATTCCAGACGACGGTCCGGTCGCCGGGCCAGCCGATCATGGGTTGTCCTTCCCAGTTCTTGCGGCCGACTGATTCCCAGAGGGTTTTTCCGGTGTTCGCGTCGAAGGCGACCATGCCGGATTGAGGCTGGCCACCGACCATGACAAGGAGTTTATCTCCTTCGAGCCATGGGGTGGAGCCGACGCCGAAGAAGGCCGAGGGGATGCTCCAGTCGGCAGTGGTGTCGCGAGTCCAGACAGGTTTTCCCGTTTGGAGGTCGAGGCAGAGGAGTTTTCCTTCGGCTCCGAAGGTATAGCAGCGGTTGGAAGTAAGGAGCGGAGTGCAACGGGGCCCGTTATTGTATCCGTATGGATCCTCGTACGTGGTGGCGTAAGAATGCTTCCAAAGTGTGGATCCCGTGCTGGACTGCATGCACTCCACGACTTCCTCGTTCTTGAGACGGTGGAAGAGGACGAGTTTCTGGTCCAAGACCGAAGGCGCGGAGTAGCCAGTCCCCACCGTTCGTTTCCAGTGGACTGCGGGGCCTGCGGGAGGAATTTTGGAGAGGAGCCCTGTTTCGGCGGAGGTTCCGTCCGCATTTGGGCCCAGGAATTTGGGCCAATCACCGATGGAGTTGGCCTGCGCGGAGAGGAAGATTGCGAACAGCCCAAAGCCGATAGATTTCCAGACCCGCCCCCATGCGGGTGAACGGCTTAGATCGTGTTTCCCCGTCACGGGTCAGCGGGATGAGAAGCCTTTGCCCTTGGTTAAGGTTTTGATGCGGCAAAGCGTGTGATTCGCGGTGATGTAGAGGGTCGAGCCGTCGTCACCCCAGCCGCAATTCGCGGTGGGTTCACCGGTGTCGATGGTGCCGAGGTGCTTTCCCTGGGCATTCAGCACCAGGACTCCGCCCGGGCCGGTGGCGAAGAGAAATCCTTTGCGGTCGACTTTGAGGCCATCGGGAAGTCCCTTTTTGCTTGCGACCATCGGAGTGGCGTCGAAGAGAATTCGTCCGTTGGCGATGGTGCCATCCTCCTGGACATCGTAGGCCCAGTAATGGGCTTTGGCGGGGTCGGAGACGGCGACGTAGAGTGTTTTCTCGTCCGGGGAGAGTGCGATCCCGTTCGGGAAGGTCAATTTGTCGGTCAGCAAAACGACGGTTCCGTCGAGGCGCCTCAGATAGACGCCGTTGAACATGAGTTCTTTCCTGGGGTCGTTGTTGTTGCCTTCAAGACCGTAGGGAGGGTCGGTGAAATACAATTCGCCTTTCCGGTTGAAGACGAGATCGTTGGGGCTGTTGAAACGGCGAAACTTGTGATACTCCGCGAGGGTGGTGAAAGATCCGTTGGGTTCGAGCCGGGCGACGCGGCGGTCCCCATGCTGGCAGAGGACGATGTTCCCTTTGGAATCGACCGTGAGGCCATTGGATCCGGGTTCTCCGCCGCGGGTGACGGATCCCGTGTAGCCGCTGGGGAACAGAAACTCGCGAGTGCCGACGCCTTCCTTCCATTTGAAAACCACATTGCGAGGCACATCGGAGAACACGAGGTATTCCCCGTTTTTGATCCAAACGGGCCCTTCGGACCACACAAAGCCGTCGGCGAGTTTTTCGAGTTTTGCGTCCTGGGCGAGGAGCATGTCGAGCGCGGGATCGAGTCTTTCGATGGAGCCGAAGGTTGGATAAACCTTCTTGACGGGTTTGGAGCTCTTTTTCTTGGGTGCAGCGAGTGTGTTTTCAGCGACAAGGGCACTGAGGCAGGCGCACAACGCGGTCAAAACGAGGGGTCTGAGAATTCGAGAAGTCATACTCCGGATCGGTGGCTTTCGGTGTCTTGGAGAATCGGAGGATTCATCGAGGAGGGTCAAGGGCAAAACAGTTGTTCTCACTTTGCCCCGGAGCGCGGCGGTGTCGTCCTTCGACCCGTCGCAGCATGATCAACAATCTGGCGTCTTCCGACCTGCCCGCGCGCCGTGGCTGGTTTCCACCGCAGCCGCGCTTCCCAAAATGAGAATGGCTGAGGGCAAAAGGTTGGGATTGTGGTTTACCGGTGTTTCTGCTTACGGTGATCGGTCCTCCGAAAAATTGCACGAACGACTCAAGGCCGGCCAGTTTCCGACTTGCATCTTTTCAGGAGGAAAATCGCAGTAACGAGATGCTTATGAAAACTTCGACCCTAATACTCTCCTCGGCGGCGGCGGCCATCCTTTCCGTCCTGCCCGTTCAAGCCATTGTCATTGGAGGTGGCGTGACCTCGGGGACCGGGATCTTCAAGAAGCTGACGGTTCCATTCACCGAATCCGATCCCGACAACACGGTCGGAGACGACACCTTTCAGGATCCCAATCTTTATGCGTTTGACGAGGATCAGAACGTGGCCGTGGGGCCCGGGGCGTTGTCGGCCGATCTCGTTCCTGGAGGCGGGCACCGGTTCGATCGACGCATAAACGATTTTCCTTCACTCCGGAACTCTCTTGAGTTACTGCACTAATGTTCCAAGTAACCCTAAAGAGCTATGCATTCATTTCATCACAATCGAGGGAGGCTTATGGCCTGTCGAAACGAGCTCAACCCGAAGCCTGTGGGCTTGATCATGGCGGGTCTATTGGCCGCCAGTACGGTGGCGATCTGGGCGGGGCCCAAAGGGGAAATCACGGTGCGTCATCGGGGAGAGGCGAGGATTACCATCGATGGCGATCTGAGTGATTGGCCGCTGGACAAGTTCAAAGCGCCGTCTCAGCAGCCTGTTTTTCCGGAAGGTCAGAATGCGGAAATGACCTCCGCCAAAGGGGATCATTTGATCTTCGACAAGCGCCGGGTGGGCCTCTTCAATGGGACTGAGGCCAGCGCGTTTGGCCCGGGTGATTCGGACTTTGGCGCCGCGACTTATTTCACTTACGACGCGAAGTATCTCTACATTTTGTCCGTTCACATTGACGACTTCGTGCGCGACGATCGGGATACCACTGAATTCGGAACCAGTGGATTTTTGAATGACGGATTCGAATTCTTTCTCGATACCAAAGGTGACAGCACCGACTGCATTTCGGACGACGGATTTCCGAACGTGGATCAGGGCGAGCCCAACGCGGACGATTTTCAAGTCACCGTGGGTGTGAACAGCACGTTCAAACCGGCAGGGTCCGGTCCCAATGTCCTGGGGGCGAGGCAAACGATCGAACGCGGTGGCAATCCCGCTTTGATCGGCGACACCAAGGGGGGGCCGGGCGGTCTCTATCGCGATCAACTCGATGCGATTGGCGGCCCGGATATCCGGGCGCGGAAGTATGACGATCTGCGCGCGGCGGGCGCCAGGAATCCTGAAATCGCGGCCAAGCCTGGAGTGAAGTTTTCGGGTTATGCGATCGAAATGCGCATTCCGCTGCGCGGGCGGATTCCGAACATGACGACCGATCATGCCATGGGTTTCGAATTATTTTGGCGCGACGTGGACAAGATCGCCAGCGATCCCGAAGGCAAAGATCCAGGCGCGGGCGGCGGCGATATCAGTTGGGCGTCTTGGGGGCAGAGCACCGATGTCCCGTGCACGGATCCGAAAAAGAGCCTTTTCACGGCATCCAACTGGGGGCGGCTGGTTTTCGACAAGGCCGATCCTCTGGTGCCGATTCCGGCTGGAAAGCCCAGTGTTCTGTTTGTGACCTCGAACGCCGACAACATGGCCAATGCGGACGCCGACCTGGTGGAACTGCTGGAGAACCATGGATTGGGCGTGGTGGCTTTTACCGCGGGAGGCAGCACGCCGGAAGGGCTGCAGCAAGCGGCCCGAGGGAAGAGCGTCGTCTACATTTCAGAAACCATTGGATCGACCTCGGTGGTGGATCCGCCGGGCACGCCCACCGGCATCTTCAGTTTGAAAGACACGGATGTGCCTGTCGTTTCGGCGGAGGCTTACATGTATGACAACGCCGACTGGGTGACGCGTGATCCCAATGGGTCGAATGATTTCACGCAGTGGGGCAATTCCAGCCGGTCTGAGCTGGTGGACACGCCCATTGCCGACGGACGCGACTCGTTGTTCATACGCAAGGCCGACCATCCCATTGCCAAGGGATTCAGTGCCAAGGTGAAGGTGCATCATGACCTTTACAGTTTGAATTACGGACTGCCTTCGCCCGACGCGGATGTCGTGGCTTCGATCCAGCAGGACGGCACTTATCCGACGATTTTCGTTTACGAGAAGGGCGACAAGCTTCAGGACGGCAGTGTGGCGCCTAACAAGCGCATTGGCGTGTTTCTCGGGCAAAACGCGGCGCCGGACTTCAACACCGCGTTGTCCTTCACCAATATCACCGCGGACGGTCGGGCCTTGCTTGTCAATACCATTGCCTACGCGGCGGGAGTGACCTCGAGCGATGGATTGATCAAGTCGGTGACCGCGACCGGAGGTGACTTGGCGCCTGACGTGGTCGTCTCAGGGCAAACTTACACGGATCCGGCGGGTGCGACGGTGGTGGTTCCTCATTTTGGTGAAGACGCGTTCGGCTTCATTGATCGCACTCATCAATGGAATGGTGCGGCCACGAATCTGTCTTTGCCGGCGTACTTGCAAGGTCGTCCCTACGTCATGACTCGCAACAACAATCGGGACAACGCCGATTTGAAGATCAAGATTGAGCTCTCCGGTCCAGGGACCGTGTATTTGCTGGTGGACAACCGCGTTGGTGATCCGGAGGGCGGTGATAGTTCCAATCCTCCCAACATTGGTCCTGGCGCGCCGAACATGACCTGGGTCTCGGCTGAGAATGGCTGGTTCCCGGTGCGCACCGGACACAATCGGACGGGTGACACGACTCGTCCGGATGAAGTTGGATACGACGAGGGTGCCACGCCGGCGGATGTCGGACCTGGTGTGAGCCTCAATCAGTGGGGCTCCGTGTATGCCAAGCGATTGGGGGCGGCGGGCACGGTGGAGCTCGCGGCCCAGTTGCAGGGCCGGAACATGTATGGCGCGGTCGTGTCGAAGGATCTGCCGCCGGGCGGTGTGCCGGTGGCCCCACCGCCTCCCGCGGAGAAGATCAATATCACCACGATTAAGGCTGAAGGCGCCGCGCTCTCGATCACCTGGACAGGTGGGGCGGGTCCCTTCCTGGTGCAAAAGAAGGCGAGTTTGTCGGATGCTGCCTGGATGAATGTGAAGACCACGGCCGATCGCACGACACTCGTGGTGAACGATGGTGCGTCGGGCTTTTATCGCATTCAGGACGGAGCCCAGGGTTATTGACAGTGCTCTTGAGCGGCGGAGCGGAGAAGCCAAACGCCGTGGAGACACCATGATCCGGGGCTGGCACGTTGAGCCTGTCCGGCAACACCTTGACCTACTCGATCAGTTATCGAGGTCTGAAGGCGGGCGCAACGGCGGCGCACATCCATGGGCCAGGGACGACGGATCAGGCGGTAGGTGTGCTGGTCGCATTGACCGGTGCGGCCGGAACCGAAGGGGTGTTATCCGGCACCTTGAACCTGACCGACGAACAGAAGGGCCATATTCTGGCTGGACGGACCTATGTGAACCTTTATACGAGCGCGCACCCGGGGGGCGAAATTCGCGGGCAGATCGCGCCGGCGGAATTGAAGGTGACCTTGAGCGGTGCGGCGGAACGTCCGAATCCTGTGACCACCGCGGCGACGGCGGCTCACATTCACGGCCCGGCCACGACCGAGCAGGCAGCGGGTGTTTTGAAAGGGCTCGCCACCCCGAGCGGAACTTCGGGAAGACTCACCGGATCGATCACACTGGACTTGGCGCAATTGAGCGCGTTGTTGGATGGCAAGACCTACGTGAACATCCACACGACGGGCCAGGGCGGCGGTGAACTGCGTGGGCAGATTTTGCCCTGACCGTTGTAGGTTTATGACAAGCCCGGCGCGAAAGCGCCGGGCTTTTTTTTGATTCAGGGGACATCGAAGCCCTCGCGCCGGCTTGTCACGGTGCATCAGAGGTTGTCGGTGACCGGGTTGTCGTGGTCACGAAGACAGCCCTGTCTGCTGTGGCGCAGGCTGCCCAGCCTGCGGGGCGACGAAGGGAACCCGGCTCGTGGAGAGCATGGAAGGGCCTCGTTCTTAACCCGTCGGGCCGAAGGGCCGTCGGCGAGACGGCAGGCTGGGCAACCTGCGCCAGACTCCACACCACGTCGGGATGCACGGGGCTTGTCCTATTCATTAAAATGGCGCTTTTCACACTGCTGGACCGGGCCTATTTTGAGTGCATGCTCTTTCCCCGCAGGTTGGCATTGGGTTTGGCCGTTCTTGCTCTCGTGGCGAGTTCATGCTCCCAGGGATTCGCTCAGGATGTGGTTCGGCCGCGGCTTCCGAACGGCAAGCGGCCTAACATCGTTTGGATTACGGTGGATGACATGTCGCCGCATTTTTCCTGTTATGGCGAGACGACGATTCGCACTCCTCATGTGGACGCGCTGGCGGCCCGAGGGACCTTGTTTCGCCGGGCGTTTGTGACGGCGCCGATCTGTTCGATCAGCCGCTCGGCATTGATCACCGGCTGCTATCAGACGACCCTGGGATGCCAGAATCATCGCAGTGGATCCGTGCGTTTTCCGATTCGGCTGCCGGAGGGGATGAAGACCGTCCCCGAGCTTTTGCGAAGCGCGGGCTATCACACGAGCAATGTGTCGAGGGATGATTTCCAGGGGGGCAAGGAAAAGGTGGCGATTGCCAAGACGGACTACAACTTCGTTTGGGATCGAGGAGCGTTCTATGACGAATCGTCCTGGACGGAGCGCAAGGAGGGTGCGCCCTTCTTCGTTCAGATTCAACTGCATGGGGGGAAGCATCGAGGCCAGGCGCCGGGCACGAATTGGCCGGCTCGAGTTCGCGCGACGCTCGGGAGGGAGACCCCTCCGTCCACCGTGACGCTGCCTCCGATGTTGCCGGATGACCCTGTGATTCGCGCGGACTGGGCACAGTATTTGGACACCGTTCGCTACACGGACTGGGAGGTGGGGCGGATCGTGGAGAAGTTGCGGGAACGGGGTGAACTCGACAACACCGTCATTTTTTTCTGGACCGATCACGGCATCAGCCATGTGAGGCACAAGCAATTCCTCTACGAGGGTGGAATCCATGTGCCGCTGGTGGTCGCGGGACCGGGGGTGCCCCGCGGCGAGACCCGGTCGGATTTGGTTGAACATATTGATATCGCGGCGGCCACGCTGGGGCTAGCAGGGGTGGAACGTCCTGAACGTATGCAGGGGCGGAATTTTTTCGCCAGCGATTGGAGACCCAAGGCGTTTGTGTTTGCCGCCAGAGATCGGGCGGATGAGACCGTGGACCGCATCCGGTCGGCGAGGAGCGAGCGCTGGAAATACATTCGCAACTCTTTTACCAACCGCCCTTATCTCCAGCCGAATCGTTACAAAGACGACAAGGCGATTGTGCAGGTCATGCGACGGTTGCATGCGGGGGGCAAACTGAATGAAGCGCAACGACTGGTCATGGCGGAGAGTCGTCCGGCGGAGGAGTTATATGATTTGGAGGTGGATCCGCATGAATTGACGAATCTGGCATCCGAGCCATCCCGGAAGGCGACCTTGGAAACGATGAGGAAGGTCCTTGATGATTGGGAGGAACGGACGGGAGACCGGGGCCGGGACTTGGAACCCGAGGAAGTGTATTTGAACTATGTGAAGGATGAGCGTCCCGAGGGCGGGCGAGGGAATCGGAACCCTATTTTTGACGCGAATGTGGAATTGATGCGGCGCTGGGCGAAGGAAAGACCCATGATGCGATGATCGGTAAAATCGCTATCTGGTTATGGTTCGCAGGGGTGATGGTCACCGCCGCACAAGCCACGAGAGGAGAGGACGTTTCAGAATCCGAGTTCAGGGGAGAGCGCCGTCCGAACATCTTGTTCATTCTGACGGACGATCAGGGGCCTTGGGCCTTTGGAGCCTCGGGGAATCCCGACGCGCGGACGCCTCATTTGGATCAGTTGGCGCTGCAGGGAGGCCGCTTCGTCAACGCGTTTTGCCCGACCCCGGTGTGCAGTCCGGCGAGGGCGAGCCTGCTTTCGGGGCGATATGGAAGTGAGTTGGGCATTCTGGATTGGATCCATCCCCAGAAGGATCCGGAGTTGGGATTGAATCCGGCCTTGGAGGTGTGGCCGCGTCTTTTGCAGTCGCGGGGATACGCCACCGCGTTGTTTGGGAAGTGGCATCTTGGAAATCTGGACCGCCATCATCCCAGCCGATTTGGGTACGACACCTTTTTTGGGTTTCGTGGCGGTGGCGTGGATCCTCGAGACGCGGTGTTGGAAAAGGAGGGGAAGACGGGGAGGCGGGAAGGATTCGTGGTCGAGCTTTTGACGGAGGAGGCGATCCAATGGATTCGGTCGCGAGACCGTTCGCGTCTGTTCCTGGCCAGTGTGCATTTTCGCGAACCGCATGCAGCGTATTTGCCGGTGCCGGAAGAGGACTGGCGGCGGGTGAAGGATCTCGAGCCGGGTCTGCCATTTCCCCGTGTGGCTGGATTGGATGAGGCGAGGGCGCGTCGAAGTTTGCGCGAGTATTATGCCTCGGTGGCGGCTCTCGATCGCAACGTGGGGAGGTTATTGGCGGTGCTGGATGCAGAGGGCTTGGCGGATTCGACGTTGGTGGTGTTTACTTCCGATCACGGTTACAACCTTGGCCATCATGGTTTGATCTTCAAAGGTAATGCGCAATGGATGCTGGAGGCGGGGAAGATTCCGCCGGGCACGGCGCGCGTCCCTTCCGGGCAGCGTCCCAATCTGTTCGATACCTCGATCAAGGTGCCATTATTGGTTCGGTGGCCGGGCGTGATTCCGCCGGGATCCATTTACTACGAGATGGTTTCGCACCTGGATTGGCTGGCGACGATGGCCGAGGTGGCAGGACCGGGCTCGGGCCGGGAAGTGAAACACCTCGGTCATGGCCGAAGCATGGTTGGGCTTTGGCGAGGCGAAGGTTTCCCGGACCGGGGTTTCAGTCGAAATGAGGGGGCGGGATTTTTTCCAGAATGCGGCGGTGTCCGATCTGGAGAGCGGAAGGCCGGAAGGAGCGATCAGGCGTGGCGGCGGGAGTTGTTTGCCGAATACTCCATGAGGCATGGTGCCACCCTGGATCTCCGCATGGTAAGGACGGAAAAGTGGAAACTTGTGCGGGCCTTGGGCGCGCCCGAGCGGGACGAACTTTACCATCTTGAAGAGGACCCCATGGAGGAGCGGAACTTGATCGCGTCCATCGATGCCAAGACCCGAGTGATTTTGAAGCAATTGGATCGCAAGCTGCGAGGGCATTGGGCCGGATTACGGAAGGGGGCATCGCACCAGGAATGAGCTTCCGGCTGGAGCGAGTTTGCCGGGCTGGACGCGTGAGAAGAGGGAGGTTAGTTTCGGGTCATGTCGAAATCAGCCCGAGGTGCGTCGAACAGTGCCGAATCCGAATCGGCCGAGCTTCCGTTTGAAGATGCCTTGAAGCGTTTGGAGGAGGTTGTGGAGTCGATGGAGACGGGAGATTTGCCTTTGGACAAGCTCATGAAACAGTACGAGGAGGGAAGCCGTCTGGTGGCGTTGTGTCAGAAGCGGCTTGCCGAGGCCGAGCAGAAAATGGCGCAGATCGAGCGCAAGGCCGATGGGGAAATTGTGGTGAAGCCGTTGCGGTTGGAAGAAGGCTCCTCGTCGTAAGAGCGTCGCCACTCGTCCTTGGCATGGATCAGCGGGAGAGAGCTGGTTTGGTGCGGCTTTGCCTTCGAGGGCGTCTGAGTCCCATGCAAGAGCATCTCCTTCCACCATCGGTCACACGCGTCCTTCGTCCGTAAGTCTCAAGATGGTCCGGGGTTGAAATGTCTTTGGGGCTTCCCTAGGCTTTGGGTCATGAAATCACCCCTCTCCTGGTGTTGGGCACTCTTGACTTCTTTGGTGATGACGGGTTTTGCGGCGGACAAGCCGCTGACGGTGGCTGTGATCCCGAAAGGCACGACGCACGAGTTTTGGAAGTCCATCAACGCGGGCGCTTTCAAAGCCAGGGACGAGCTTCGTGCGCAGGGGGTCAAGATCGAAGTCGTCTGGAAGGGTCCCCTGAAAGAGGATGACCGCGATCAGCAGATTTCGCTGGTCGAAAATTTTACGACCCGCCGCGTGGATGGAATTGTGCTGGCGCCGCTGGATTCGCAGGCGATGGTGCGTCCGGTGGAGACGGCGATGCGGGCGAAGGTGCCGGTGGTGGTCATCGATTCGGGATTGAAGACCGACAAACACGTCAGTTTTATTGCGACTGACAACTACAAGGGCGGCGTGCTGGCTGCGCAGCACATGGGGAAGGTCTTGGGTGGGAAGGGCAATGTGATCCTGCTCCGTTACCAGGTGGGCTCGGCCAGCACGGAGGAGCGGGAAGCCGGGTTCCTCGACACGCTGAAGAAGGATTTCCCGGGAATCAAAATCATCTCCTCGGATCAGTACGCGGGGCCCACGCGCGAGACGGGCTACCAGGCTTCGCAGAATTTGCTCAATCGATTTGGCAGGGACGTGAACGGGATCTTTTGTCCTTGCGAGCCGCCCACGGTGGCGATGGCGAAGGCGTTGCGGGACGCGGGCCGAGCGGGAGGCAAAGTGAAGATGATCGGGTTCGATTCCGGGAGCCAGTCGGTCGCCGATCTCAAGCGTGGAGACGTCCAGGGTTTGGTGGTGCAGAATCCGGTCTACATGGGGTACGAGGGAGTCATGACGATGGTAAGACATCTTCGCGGCAAGGCGGTGGAGAGGCGGATTGACACGGGAGTCGTGCTCGCGACGACGGAGAACATGGAGCAGTCGGAAATCAAGGAGCTGCTTTATCCGCCGATCGACAAGTATTTGAAGTAGTTCGACGGCCCACCTTTTTTCTCGCACGGATGGATCCGTCGTCGCATGAGGTGAATTCCGTGTCGGTTCCCGCGGGTGGGGTTCTCAGACTGAGGATGGCGGGGGTGCACAAGAGTTTCGGCGCGACGCGGGCGTTGCGCGGGGTTCATTTGGAAGTGGGGACGGGAGAGATCCACGCTTTGATTGGGGAAAACGGGGCGGGGAAGAGCACGTTGATGAAGATCCTCAGCGGCGCCTGTTTGGCAGACGAGGGGATTGTGGAGTTGGATGGGAAACCGTTTGTGCCTTCGTCCCCTTTGCACGCGCGGGCCGAAGGCATCGCGATGATTTACCAGGAGTTGACGCTGGCGCCGCATCTCAGTGTCGAGGAGAACATCCTGTTGGGGGCCGAGCCCTCGCGCTGGGGATGGTTGAGGCAGGGACGGCGGCGAGAGATGGCGCACGCAGCGCTCCAGGAACTTCACCACGAAAACATTTCCTGCGAAGCGCTGGCGGGTGAATTGACGATTGCCGAGCAGCAGGTGGTGGAAATCGCGCGGGCGTTGATCGGATCACCGCGCGTGCTGATCATGGATGAGCCCACCAGCAGTCTGACCCAAGTGGACACGGAGAATCTCTTCCGTGTGATCCGCAAGTTGAAGCAGCGCAGGGTGAGCGTCGTCTACATCAGTCATTTCCTGGAGGAATGCCTGGCCTTGTGCGATCGCTTCTCCGTCTTGAGGGATGGAGAAAGTATTTCCTCGGGTGCCATGGGTGAAACCGACTTGAGCCGGATCATCCGCGACATGGCGGGAAGGGAAATCTCGGAAATTTATCCGCGCACGCCTCGAACGGCGGGCGACGTGGTTTATGAGTGGCGGGGTTTGGCGGGAGTCCGCAAGCCAAGCGGGGTGGATTTGAGTTTGAGGGCGGGCGAGGTCCTGGGCGTGGCGGGATTGGTTGGGGCGGGCCGGACCGAGTCGTTGCGCGCGGCGTTTGGTCTGGACCGGGCCAGAGCCGGCGAGATCCGAGTGTTTGGGACCCGGGTTGAGTCCCCCACGCCGAAGCGGAATCTGGATGCGGGCGTCGGCTTGGTCAGCGAGAATCGCAAGGAGGAGGGTTTGATGCTGGCACGGGATTTGGCGGACAATCTGGCCATGACGCGATTTGGTCCGTTTTCGAAGTGGGGGTTTATATCACGCCGGCGGCAAAGGGAGTGTGCGTGGAGTTGGATGGAGAAGCTCTCGGTGAAAGCGGCGGGTCCGGATCAGACCATCGGGGAGTTATCGGGGGGCAATCAGCAGAAAGTCGCGTTGGCCCGCTTGTTGCATCATGAAGCGAGGGTTTTGCTTTTGGACGAGCCGACCCGTGGCATTGATGTGGGAAGCAAAGCGCAGATTTACAGTGTGATCTCGGAATTGGCGGCCGCGGGCAAGGCGGTGATTGTGGTCAGCTCTTATCTGCCGGAGTTGCTGGGGGTCTGCGACCGGGTGGCGGTGATGTGCCGGGGCGCGTTGAAGGAAATTCGCCCGGTCGAGGAATGGGACGAACATTCGATTATGACGGCGATGGTGGGGGCGGAAGGGGTGGCGGGAGAGGGGGGGCGCGTGTGAACACGGGGCAAGCTCGGTCATCATGGATTCGGTGGTTCAGGCGCCTGGGGCCGGTCGTGGGATTTGCCGTGGTGGGGCTTTTGTTTGTGGTGTTGCTAGGGTGGAAGGACGTGGTGGATCAGATGGAGAAGGAGGATCTGAAGGGGTGGGACGGGTGGCGACGCGCCTGGGGATCTTCGGGCTTCGAAGGGTTGAAGGCGTTCCTCAGTGTGACGAACATCAAGACCGTGCTTTCCCAGACCGTGATTGTTGCCATCGGATCTTTGGGCATGACGCTGATTATTGTCAGCGGGGGAATTGATTTGAGCGTGGGCTCGGTTGTCGCGTTGACCAGCGTGCTGGGTGCGACTCTGGCTGCGCAGGAATGGGGCTCTTTTGGGGTGATTGCGGCGACCGTCCTTGCCGGTGGGATGATCGGCGCGATCAATGGAGGATTGATCGCGGGCCTGCGCATGATGCCCTTCATCGTCACGCTCGGCATGATGGGGGTGGCGCGTGGATTGGCCAAGTGGCTCGCCAAGAATCAAACCGTGAATTACCCGGAATCAGCGGGTGTGAACCATTTGATGAAACTGGAAGACCTCGATCATTTTCTCCCGCTGCCATCGGGGGTGTGGCTGGCGGGAGGGTTGGCGGTGTTGCTGGCGATCCTCATGAATCGAACCGTGTTCGGGCGGCATGTTTTTGCGATTGGATCCAATGAGGCCACCGCACGGCTTTGCGGCATTCGGGTGCCATGGACCAAGGCGTTCATCTATGCACTGGGGGGTGTGTTTTTTGGATTCGCAGGACTGATGCAAATGACCCGGCTGACGCAGGGGGATCCGTCGGGCGCGGTCGGACTCGAGCTCGACATGATTGCTGCCGTGGTGATTGGCGGAGCGAGTTTGAGCGGTGGAACGGGCAGTGTGGCGGGCTCGATGATGGGCGCGCTGATTATTCAGTTGCTGAGGAACGGATCGAGCCTGATGGCTTGGCCGAATTACACGCAAGAGATCATTATCGGTGTGGTCATCATCCTGGCGGTGGGGCTGGATCGCTGGCGACAGAGCCAGGAGCCGCGATCGGGGTGAAACCAAAATGTTCGCGCAGGGTGTCCACGCTCTCGCGGAAAAGGTTTTTTTCGAAAAGAGAAGCCGAAGATCTTTGGCGGGACTCCACCCAAGTCAAAAGCTCATCGTCGGACCCGGAGAAGAGTGCCTCGAGAAGAGTCGAGAACTGATCCTGGTCAAGACCGGGCGGGGGCCACGGATGAATTCGGGCTTCCACTGGCACCTGCGAGGTGAACCAACCCGCGGGAAGTTCGGCCCAGTCAGAATCGGGTCGGGACCCCATCCAGAGGATTCTTAACAGCCGGCTGCGAATCCAGCGGGCCGCTGCGCCGAACGGAGGCGAAGCGTGCCACCCCGGCGCAACATCGTCCGCGATTTCCATGCGAAGTCCGTCGGGGTCGAGGGTCCAGACGATGCGGCGGGGTGGTCCGCGCCACACCCCGGCGCGATTGAACCTGGGTTTGAGTTCCAAGAGCATCGCGGCCTCCACTTGCAAAGCCTCTGTTTCGGACTCGCACGATTTCCAGTCGATGGCGACGGTATGATGAAGCAGGCGCCGAGTTCGCCGGAGCATGCGATCGGGATTGCTGACGCGATAACTCGCGAGGCGTTGGCGCAGGCTCTTGGCTTTGCCCACGTAGAGGATGGTGCCGCCGGCGTCCTTCATCCAATACACTCCCGGGTGGGTAGGCAGCGTGCGGAAGAAATCCGGCCCCAGCCGTTCGACCAGGGGTTTGGGGTCGGGAAAGAGCCTGAGCTGCATGGGGCGGATCCCGGTTAGCTGGTTTCGATTTTGAAGCGGGGCGGGGGCGCTTTGACAAATGCCACCGGCCGAAGATGGATCGGTTCGAGGGAGCCTGGGGTGGTGAAAATGCGCTCCCGTCCGGCGAGCAAGGCGATGGCGTGGGCGTCGGGATAACGAGGGGTGACGTGGGAGGCGAGCTTGGGCATGTCGGGTCCATGCATCGGTATGCCGGCCGCAGCCATGGCTTCGAGTTCCGCCCGCGAGGCCAGCCGCAGGTTTTCCGCGCATGCGGCGCCTTCCGGAGTGAGGGAATAGAGACCCAGGGCGAACTCGCCCCGTTGCGCATCGGCCACGAGGGCGTGGCGTCCGCGGTGACCTTCCATGCTCAATCGGTGCGCCAGGGCGTCGAAACTGCGCACTCCGAGGGCCGGGGTGCCATGTACGGCTTCAAAACCGATGGCGGTGGCAATGGCGAGACGGACCCCTGTGAACGATCCGGGGCCCAATCCAATGGCCACCCTTTCGATCTCGCCTGATTTCCAGCCGGCGGCGGCCAGGCCTTGCTGGATCAGAGGCAGAGTGCGGTCCGCGGTGGCAAGGCTTTCGGAAGATTCCCAGACGAGCTCGTTGTTGTTTATGAAGGCGACGCCACGGCGCGAGGTGGAGCTTTCAATCGCCAGGATCTTCATAATGAATTTCGCGTTCCGTTTCTGATCTTGGCACGATGAAGACTTGGCGGGCGAGCGGGATCCCCAGATTCTTCCACCAGTCCAGCCCCCATCGATCGAACCACTCCACGACGCTCAGGCCGGGAGGCGCTTCCAGCCAGTGGAGAAGGTCGGCGCGGTGGAGGGATTCCGGTTGATCCAACCGGTAGAAGTCGAAGTGATGCATGGGGAGCCGGCCGCCTTCATAGAGATTGACGAGGGCAAAAGTGGGCGAATGGACACGGCCGGCGAAGCCGAGGCCGCGAGCGATGCCGCGGGTCAGCAGTGTTTTTCCAGCGCCGAGCTCGCCCGCGAGCCCGATGACCCAGCCTGCGCGGGCTTCTCTTCCCCAGCCGTCGCCGAGTGCAAGCGTTTCCTCAGGGGACTTTGAAATGTGTGTAACCCTCTTCATGCAGTTGCCGCATTCGTCCGTGTTCGCGCATGCGCAACACGACAGGCTCGATGCACTTGCCGATGCAGGAGATTCGAGTCTTCGGAAAGGCCTCTTTCCAGGCGTCCTTGAGTGTGACGGCCTCTGCGGCGGGGACGGCGAAGAGGAGTTCGAAATCCTCGCCTTCGGTGAGGGCCGCGAGCAGCGGAGTCTTCCCGCCGGGGGTGGCGGCGGCCAATCGAGCGGCCCGGCTGACGGGGATCGCCTCGGCGAGCAATTCCACTCCGACGCCGCTTGCGCGCATGAGGTGACGCACGTCCCCGGCCAAGCCGTCGCTCAAATCGATCATGGCATGAATGTGGAAGCGATCCCGAAGCCAGCGGGCCTCGGCGAGGCGGGGTTCGAAGTCGAGGTGTTTACCCTGGAGCGAGCCGCCGAGGTCGCCTGTCACGAACAACGCGTCGCCCACCCTCGCGCCGGATCTCCGCAGCTCCTTCCCCGCGGGGACGAGGCCGATCAACGCGACGGAGAGCAGGAGCCGGTCGGGGTTGGTGGTGGTTTCGCCTCCGACGATGGCGACTTGGTGCTGGGCGGCGAGCGCTCCCAATCCATCGTAAATACGGCAGACGGTTTCGGGCGAATACGATCCGGGGAGTGCCAGAGTGACGACGGCGGCGAGCGGGGTGCCGCCCATGGCCGCGATGTCACTGAGACAGCGGGCCAGAGCCTTTCGTCCGACGCGGTGCGGGTCGGTTTCTTTTGTGAAATGGATGCCTTCGACCACGGCATCGGTTTTGAACAGGAGCCGCTGGCCTGGGATGCCGGCATCCACCACGGCGCAGTCGTCGCCCGCTCCGACCACCACACTCGGTCCGGTGGGCAGCCCAGGGAGCAGTTGTTGGATGAGTTCGAATTCGTTCATGACGCCGCGGAGAGAATCCAGCAGAAGTTTACCGCATTGAAAAGGCTATGGGCAAGAATGGGCGCGAGCAGGTTTTGAGTACGCTCGTAGAGCGAGGACAAAATCAGCGCGAAAGCGGTGAGGGACAGGAAGGTCGGCAAATTCGCGTGGATGGCGGCGAAGACCACCGCGGTGCCCCAGAACGCCAGGCGTGGAAAGCCCAGGGCTTTCAGGACCGGATAGAGGATGCCTCGGAAAAGCAACTCCTCGGCGGCGGGGGCGAGCACGATGGCGGAGAAGCCAAACACCACGCGTTCGAATAGGCCTCGTGTCTGTTGGAGTGTCCTGACGGCTTGCTGAGTTTCCAGATTCAGATCGGATCTTGTCATCACCAGGCTGGACAGCTCGCCGAGCGCGAGGGAGACGGGCAGCGCAAGGGCGGTTGCGGCGGCGGCGAACAAGGCCACCTTCCGCGCCGACCCGTGCTCGAAGCCGAAGGCTTGGTTCCAGGTCATGCCCTGGGCGCGGACGAATCTCCAGGCCAGCCAAAGGACCCATCCGTGAAAAGTGGCGGCACCGATCAAATGATTGAGAAACTGCAGATCCGGGGAGGGCGTGGTCATGCCCGGGCCGATGAGTTTGGGCAGGCCCGCGATGAGGACGGCTCCGAGGAACATGCCGGCAAAGAGCCAGAGCAGGAGATTCATGACCGGCTCGAGTTTCCAGTGCTTCGCGTGGTGCATGGGTGGGCCGCTTGATCCTACTGAGCTGCGACGGGTGATGCCAAGTCGTTGAGCCAAGCCCCAGGCTGAGAGCGCCCGAGGCTCCGGTGGTTCAGGAGGTCGCCGCGGCTTCAGCGACGCGTTCCAGGATGACGTCTGGCAAGTGAGGTTCGCATCCGATGCTGAGAGAGTACCACACCCGCTTGCCGTTCCGTTCGGTGGGATTCCGCCAGGTAGGCAAGCCTTGAGAGCAGCGCTCGCGCACGACCCGTTCCGATTCCCCGAGCATCATGGGGATGTCCTCGTGGGAGTGGAGTCCGTCGCTGATGAAGAACGGCACGACGACGATGTTGCGGGAGGCGGCCAGCGTGTAACACGCTTCGATGCGCGGATCCTCCTCCATGAAAATCGCGTGAACTTCGGCAAAAAGGCCCCGGCTTTGGATCAATTCTACCTGACGTTCGATGGCTTTGCGGCTGTTCTCGTTGTTGCCGGTGCCATGGCCCGCGATGAACAGCGCGGTCTCGGAGAGCCTCGGAGCGGTTGGAAACGGATGGGCGGCAAGGATCGCACGGGCGCGTTCGATGAGGACCTCCGTCATGCTGGGATGGGTGCCGACGGGCCCGCAGTAGTAGAGCGTTTGGCCGGGTTGGCGCAGGATTCGGCTTCGGCCGGGACCGACGCCAAACCCGAGTTCGCGCGGAATGATCTCTTCAGTGAAATAACCTTCGCTAATGAACAAGGGGACGATGAAGACCCGGGGGCTGTCGACCCCGCGCAAGACCGCGCAGATTTGGGGTTCAAGCTTCCAAAAACCTTCGATCACCTGGCGAAAGAGCCCTCGCCTGCGCAGCGCGTCCGCGTGCAGGTGGGTGGGTGCGCTGGACTCGGCGTTGAGGGTTGAGCCGTGGCCGATCAACACCAGCGCGGCATCGGAGTAGTTGCCATCAGGCATGCGTCATGGATAACCGTGACGGGCCGAAGCCGCAAGCCGGGTTCGGAAAATCGGCCGGAAAAATGCGTGACCCCGGGGCTTCGGAGGCCTAAGTTGCGCCGCGCAAATGGACGCCAGGCGGATCGATGATCTTCTCGAAAAGGCCATTCTGGGCCTGCTTTTGCTGGCCCTTTTTTGGGGGGTCTTGGGGTTTGGCGCGGTGCGGGCGAGCGAATTTGCCGGTCTTGAATGGCTCGCGTCGCTTTTGGGGGTGCTTTGGCTTGTGCGGCTGTGGTTACGTCCCGAGGAGCGTCTGTTCTGGCCTCCCCTGCTTTGGATGATTTTGTTATTTACGGCCTACGCTGGGGTGAGGTGGGCGGGTTCGCCCATCGAGTACGTCGCTCGTGACGAATGCCGCCGCGTGTTGCTGTATGCGATGTTTTTCATCGTCGCGGTCAACAATGCCAATTCCCAGGAATCCGCCTCGTGGGTCGTGGGAAGTTTGCTCGTTTTGGGGGCCATGGTATCCACCTATGCGCTGTACCAATTCCTCACGGAGTCCAATCGGGTCTGGCATTTGGAACGGCCCGACGTCTATGCGCGGCGGGGATCGGGCACCTACATTTGCCCGAATCACCTGGCGGGTTTTCTCGAAATGCTTTTCCCGGTGGGGCTGGCCTACACCTTGATCGGGCGGCTGGGGCACAAGACACGCATTCTGGCGGGCTATGCCACGTTGATGATTCTGCTTGGGCTTGCGGTTTCGATTTCGCGCGGCGGGTGGATTGCCTCGGGTCTTTCGGTTTTCCTCTTTCTGGCGCTGCTGTCCCGGCAGCCCTCGCATCGCCTTCCGGCCATCTTGGCGGTGGTGTTGTTGCTCGCGGGAACGGGTTACGCGGCCACCCGTTCCGAAGCCATCACCAAGCGGTTCGAGAAGATGCTCAAACCCGGGCAACTCGAATATGCTTTGCAACGGGTGCATTTGTGGAAGCCCGCGTGGAAGATCTGGCGTGATCACCCCTGGCTCGGCGCGGGTCCCGGGCATTTCGATCCGGTTTTCCGGCAGTATCGTCCGCCGGATTACCAAGTGCGTCCGGTTCGTGCTCACAATGATTATCTGAACACGTTGGCGGACTGGGGGGTGGCTGGGGCTGCGATCGTGGGGGCCGCTTGGGTTCTGTTGTTTGCCGGCGTCGCGAAGACCTGGAAGTTTGTTCAACGCTCGACCGACTTGGGCAGCAAGACAAGCAATCGCTTCGCTTTGGTGTTAGGGGCCACCTGCGGCCTGATGGCGCTGTTGTTTCACTCGTTTGTCGATTTCAATTTTCATATTCCCGCCAACGCGTTGACCGCGGTGGTGCTGATGGCTTTGTTGAGCGCTCACTTGCGATACGCGACGGACTCCTATTGGGTGCCAGGGCGGTGGTGGATTCGTATCGCCGTTTCCGTCATGCTGGTCGCGGGCAGCCTCACTCTGGCGGCGGCGGCTTGGCGGGCCGGACGTGAGGCCCGCGTGCTGGCGGAAGTGGAGCGGCAAGGACTCCTGATGGAATCGATCCGGCGGGATTCGGAAGCCGCCGGCCGGTACGATCCCCAGGATGTGGAGTTGATGCGGAACCTGGGTCGTGATTGGGTCAAGGCGCAGGCGGCGCATCTGGCTCGTTTGGAGGAAGCCGTCCGGGCCGAGCCCATGAATGGCGATACTTGGTATCAGCTGGGCGAGGCGGTGAGACTTTCCGTTTGGCAACGCAATACACCGGATGTGCCGGAGGGGCTGAAGAAAGCCATGGGCGCCTTTTCTCAAGCCGCGTTGATGAACCCGCTCGATCCTTATCCTCCCCTGCGCCAGGGCATGTGCCTCGATCATTTGCGGCGGCACGCGGAAGCGCGGCCTTACTATGAACGGGCGCTGCGCCTCGATCCCCATGGTTATTACACGGTGGCGCATCTGGGGTGGCATTTCGTGCAGTTGCGCGAGTGGGCGATGGCGCGCGAGTGGTTTGAAAAATCACTCCAACTCAAGCCGGCGACGATGCCGGACGCGAATCCGATCGCTTACGCGTATCTCAGGATCGTGAATCGCATGCTTGCGGAATCCACCAACGCGGCTCCTCGCTGAAACCGTCTCTGAGGCTCTCAAGGCGCCAGGACCCGGAGCGTTGGAATCCCAATCCCCCTCCAAGACCGGTGAGGGGCTCAAAAAAAAACCGCCGGTCGTTGGACCGGCGGCTTGAGAAAACGGACTGTGTGCGGGGTGCTTAGTGGCGAGCGCCACGGTATCCGCCGCCGCCACCGCCACCACCGCCACCACCGGACCGGGGAGGACGTTCCTCGCGCGGACGGGCGATGTTGACCGTCAGGGGACGGCCTTGGAGGTCCTTGCCGTGGAACATTTCAACCGCCTTCTCTGCTTCATCCTTCGATCCGAATTCGACGAAAGCGAATCCACGGGATTTGCCGGTGAACTTGTCCAGCATCAAGTTGACCGAAGTCACGACGCCCGCTTGGGAGAAGTGGTCTTGCAAGTCGTTTTCCATCGTCTGGTAAGAGAGATTACCAACGAACAGACGTGTATCATTCTGCATAGGGATTACCGCAAAGGAAACTCCGTGGGGAAACGCTGCACAGGCAGGATCCATGAACACCACTCCAGGCAGCCTGGAGGCGACACTGTCTTCTGACACCAACACCGCAATTTCATCTGCTGAGCTCCACGCTAGCAAAGCCTGGTTCCGCGTCAATCGGGATATTTGGGGGATTTTTCCACGCTCGACACCGGCGCCGGCGCGGAACGAATCTCGCCGCGAAATGAGCTGGCTCTACCGGCAGGCGATTCGCCCTTTCCTTTTCCGCTGCGATTCGGAGCGGATCCATCGCCGGGTCTTGGACTTCCTCGGGCGGATTTCCCGATCCCGCGCCGGGTTGAACTTGACGCGGCACCTCTACGGCGCGGAACGGATTTCCCCGGTGCGGTGCTTTGGATTGGAGTTCCCGAATCCCGTCGGATTGGCGGCGGGCATGGACAAGTTCGCCGAGGCGGTCCCGGTGTGGGAGGCGTTAGGTTTTGGGTTCGCCGAGTTAGGCGGCGTCACCTGGTTGGAGCAGCCGGGGAATCCGGCGCCCCGCATGTTTCGCGTGCCCTGCGACCGCGCTTTGATCAATCGCATGGGCTTCAACAATCCCGGTGCAGAGGCTCTGGCACGCTCGCTGCGGGGATGGCGAGAGCGGGGATTCTGGCCGGCGCATCCGGTGGGCATCAACCTGGGCAAATCCAAGGCGACCCCGCTGGAGCAAGCGGCGGAGGATTACGAGAAATCGTTTCGATGTTTGCGGGCATGGGCCGATTTCTTTGTCGTCAATGTCAGCTCTCCCAACACCCCGAATCTCCGGCAACTGCAGGACAAGCAGGCCTTGGACGAAATCCTCGACCGGCTGCAGCGGGTCAATCGCGAGCCTTTGAGCGGGAGTCCGCCTGCGCCGCGCCCCATTTTGGTGAAAGTCGCGCCCGATCTGAGTTTCGAGGCGTTGGACGAGATTCTGGCTTTGGCGGAGCCGCGCGGATTGGCGGGAATTGTGGCGACGAACACGACGATTGCCAGGCCGGAGGGGGTGAAGGATGAGGATCCGAGCCGGAGGAGCTACCGCGAACAGGGCGGGATGAGTGGAGCTCCATTGCGGCGGCGCAGCACGGAGGTCATTCGCCATCTTTTCAAGCAATCCCGGGGAAAGGTGCCCCTCATCGGCGTGGGGGGGATCTTCGACGAGGACGACGCTTGGGAGAAAGTGACGGCGGGGGCGACTCTCGTGCAGTGTTATACCGGCTTGGTTTACGAAGGTCCGGGATTGGCGGCCCGTCTGGTGCGAGGATTGAGGCGGTGCATGGAGCGGGAAGGGGTGCGCGACTGGAGTGAAGCCGTGGGTTCCGCCTGCCGTTGAAAAGGGTTCCTATCTTTTCCACCATCCCCGCGCTCCGCCCGGCTGGCTCTGGCGGAGTTGGCTGACGAGCAACTGGCTGCGGGACGCGGTCAGGGCCATCATGAAGTCGTCGTAGGTTTGGTAGCGGTCGGACGGACTCTTCGCCATGGCGACGGTGATGGCTTCGCTCGTGGGCGCGGTGATACCGGGCACGACGAGGTGAGGGGGGGTCAGCGGTGTGTGAACCTGGGCGGAGACAACCTCCTCGATGGATTGGGCTTCGAACGGGACGTGGCCGGTGAGCGCGTGGTATAGGGTGCCTGCCAGGCTGTAGAGGTCGGAGAGAAAGGTCTCGCCCTGGCGCATGACTTTTTCCGGGGCGATGTAATAAGGAGTCCCCCACACTGCATTGTCCTCCTCGCTTTCCTCGCCCGCGTTGCGGGCGAGTCCGAAATCCACCAACTTGGGTTCGCCGTCGGCATTGAACAGAATGTTTCCTGGTTTGATGTCGCGGTGGAGCAGTCCGTGTTTGAGCGCGGTGGCCAGGGCGGAGGCGACCTTGATGCCGACATCAAGGACATCCAGTTCGGGCAGGTTCTTTTCCTTTTCAATGCGGCCATCGAGGCTGCCGCGATCGGCGAGCTCCATGACGAGGAAGCGCTGACCCTCGTGCTCTTCGAAGGTGTAGATGTGGATGATGTTCGTGTGGTTGAGGGCGGCGCAGGCACGGGCCTCGCGATAGAAGCTTTCCAAGGCGGCGGGATCCTCGGCGATATCGCGGCGCATGAGTTTGACGGCAACTTCCCGGTGGAGGGCCCGGTCGTAGGCTCGATACACGGTGCCCATGCCTCCCGAAGCGATCGGCTGGCGCAGTTCGAACTGGCGCATGGTCACCGGCATCATGACCGGGTGGCTGCATTTCGGGCAGGCGGTCGTGGCGAAAGCGGGAAGGTCTGTGGCGATAAACACTTTCCCGCCGCAACCACCGCAGCTCACCATTTTGAGCGGTTTTCGATCTTCTGTGGCAGACATGGGGCGGCATTCATAAAGGGGTTTTCCGCCTGCGACAAGGGGCTTTCCTCAACGCCTGAAGCGAAGCTGGAGTTTTGCCCTGTGAATCGAGCTTGTCCCCGGGTCCCGAGCAGCGCCGGGGAGGCAGGATTCGGTCGATGAACTCCTTCATTTTGTTACTCAACTGACACGCCGGGCCGGTCTTGTTTCACCTTTGTTACGTTCGCGTCATGAATCCGTCAACAGGGACTCCTAACGTCGCTCCCTCGTGAAAATCGCGGCTGTTGGTTTATTCATCATGATGGTGGCGGGGAGCGCCCAGGGTGCGGCCCCCGATTCGCCCCTGGCGCTTTCGCGCGAGGCGATCGCCCAATGGACACAAACCCGGCAGTTGATTTCGCAGACCCGGGCGGCCTGGGAGAGCGACCGGGAAACCCTGAAACAAACACAGTCCCTTTACGAAAGGGAACTCCAGGCCGTTCGTGATCAACTGGGAAAGGTTTCAACCAACAATTCCGTGGCCGATAAAGAGCGCGCCCGAGATTGATTTGTCGATTGCGGGCGGCACGGTGCAAATCCGGTTCGCATCGAAGTCGGGGGTTCGTTACACATTGCAAACAGCGGTCAGCCTGGGTGCGCCCACCGCCTGGACGGATGCCGGTGCCCCCGTATCGGGCACCGGCGCTGAACTGATGCTTTCCGAACCTATTGGTGGTTCGAGCAAGTTCTACCGTGTGTCAGCGCAATGACCTGCGGTAAGGGGTAAATGAATTGGGTGGCCGGATCCACCCAATCCTGGACAACTGAAAAACAAGCGGGCTCGGGACTATGCCGTGTGGGTCCTGAGCCCGTATTTTTTGCGCACGACCCTTTCGAGCAAGATCCTGCTGATCAAGTCTTGGAGGGAGTGGAATGGCGGCGTGCTGCCATCAGCTTTCGATTGAATTCGACCAACTCGGTGTAGCGCACCCCGGTACCGCCGAACAGATCGAGGGCCGATCCGATCGTGAGATCAACCCGGCCCTGACCTGCCGACTCGACCGCCTGGAAATCCTCCAAGCTGGAAGCGCCGCCTGCGTAGGTCGAAGGGATGGGGGAGTGTTCGCCCAGGAGACGGACCAGGTTCAGGTCCACCCCGCGACACAGACCTTCCACATCCACGGCGTGGATCAGGAATTCGCCGCAGTGGTGAGAAAGTTCGCGGAGCACTACTGCTGAAACCGAAAGCGATGTAAATTTCTGCCAGCGATCGGTGACGACCCAATAATGGTTGTTCCGAATCCGGCAGCTGAGGTCAAGAACCAGCCGGTTCTTTCCGACCGTTTGGACCATTTCAGAAAGGCGGTTCTGGTCGAGGGCACCCTCACGAAAAACGTACGAAGTGACAATGATGTGGGATGCTCCAGCGTCGAGAAAGGGTTTGGCATTGCCCGGGTGAATGCCGCCTCCAAGTTGAAGTCCGCCCGGGAAGGCGCGGAGGGCGGCGAGGGCGGCTGGTTCGTTTCCCGGTCCGAGCATGATGACATGGCCGCCCTGGAGTTGGTCTTGCCGGTAAAGCTCGGCGAAGTATTCGGGCGGGTGGGTCGAGACGAAGTTCGTTTTGAGCCCGGCTTCATGATCCGACAGCGTGCCGCCGACGATTTGTTTCACTTTGCCTTGGTGCAGGTCGATGCAGGGTCGGAACATGGATGGAGCCCGCCGTCGCGGTCCCGGGCATTAGGGGGCGGGAGGGGGGAGGGTTAAAGCAAAAAAACAAGAGGAGCCCGGTGTCGCCGGGCTCCCCCTTCGGTAAGCGGGCCTGATCCTGGGACCGCTGTTTCAGACCGAACAGACGAGATTAGAGCATGGACCTTGCCAGCATCGAATTTGCGAAACGGCAGAGTTTGGGGAGCTAAATGTCCTTGAAAGCGTTGGGATCCTCCGCCCGTTGAGAAATGACCACACGATTGCGTCCGTTCCGTTTGGCTTGATAGAGCGCCTCATCAGCATCGCGGATAAGGTCGCTGGCCTCGGTGCAGTCCGCCGGGATGCAGGAGGAGGCTCCGACGCTGATGGTGACGTGGTCGCTGAAGGGGGATTTCAGGTGATCGAGCTTGAGCTGATCGATTGCGGCTCTCATGCGTTCCGCAATGGTCGCGACACCCGAGGCACCGGCGTCGGGCAGGATGACGGCGAACTCTTCGCCCCCGAAGCGAGCGACGAGGTCCGAGGCTCGAAAGATCGAACGATTGAGCTCGGAGGCGATGCGCCGAAGGCATTCATCTCCGGCGGTATGTCCGTAGTGGTCGTTGAACATCTTGAACGCGTCGATGTCGATGAGCGCCAATCCCAGGGGGGGTCCGGCGCGGGAGGCTCGTCTCCACTCGGCGGTGTAGCGTTCCTCGAACGCGCGGCGGTTGGCGATACCGGTCAGCGCGTCGATGCTGGAGAGCCGCTGCAGAGCCGCGTTGGCATCCTTGAGCTCGCGTTGGGATTGATGCAACGCTCGAAGCGTCGCGAAATTGGAGGCATGGAGCCGAATGCGGGCTGTGAGTTCGATGGCATCGGGCAGTTTGACGAGGTAATCGCTGGCCCCTCTCAGGAAAGCGTCGCGCTTGATCGCCGAATCCTCTTTCGACGAAAGCACAATAATGGGGATCTCCCTCGTTTCGGCATGCGAATGATATTCGCGAACCAGGGTCATTCCGTCCAAGTCAGGCATCACCAAGTCCTGGAGAATGACGGAAGGCTTGAACTGTTTGGCTTCCTCGATGGCCTGTCGGGGATCGAGGCAGTAGTGGAGCTGGATGTCTTTCTCCTGGGAGAGCATCCTTTGGATGACCTCGACCACCATGCGCTGGTCATCGACGAGCAGGACCCGTGTTGCTCGCGCTATTTCCGGAACGGGTTCAGCGTTTGTTTCCGGCGGAGGGGAAGAGGGCAAAGGGCCTGCGGGCATGCCCTTTCATCGGCAGGGCCAGGAAGGACTTGAGAAAGTTCACAAGGGCGTGATTCCCGGTTCAAACCGTTCGTTATTCCCGCGTCGCATCGCCCGCCGGGAAAGGTTAAGCCGGGCGGTAGAACCGCCGATAGCAGGATCAAGGCTTTGATTGAGGATCGGGTTTGCGATCCCAGGCCCTGACGAGCGGCACGAGTCGGGGCGGCTGGGAAAGCGAGACCGATGGCTCGACTCCTATGAACCATCCAAGTTTTAGCAAGCGCCTGATGGTGTTTCAGGCTGGATCCTGTCTGGCGAGTGCTCTTGTTGGCGCTTGGGCTGGCTCCCCCGAGCAGCGGGGCGAGTGGTCTTGGTGGTTGTCCATCTTTTCGACCCTCGCGGGTTTGTCGGTCCTGGGAGGGTGGCTGCTGTGGCGGGGTTTTGAGCAGGAATTAGCCTCGATGGAGCGTTCCCTCCGCAAAGTCGTTTCCGGGGAGTTTGGCGTGCGGGGTCCCCGGAGGGGCTGGAGGGAGTTGATGAGGTTGCGCTCCGCCCTGGACTCTTTGTTTGGCAACGTGGAGGTTTTGGCCGAGCGAGCCCGAAGTTCTGGGGCGCATTTGAAGCGCATGCTGGATGCCTTGGGCTCCGCGTCGCGACAGCAGGAATCCGCTTCCGGTGAGTTGCTGGCCGCGACGCAACGCATCGGGTCCAGCGCCCGACAAATCAGCGAAACGGCGGATGGTTTGATCCGCACCGTGGCCGACGTGGACAAGTTGGCGAACTTGGCCGCCGAGTCCGCCGACCGCGGCAAGTCGGGGGTGCAGCGCATGGAGCAAAGCATTCATCAGATTGCCGGGGCTTCCTCGTCGATCGCCTCGAAGCTTGCGGTTTTGAACGAGCGCGCGGCGAACATCAGCTCGGTGGTCACGACCATCAACAAGGTGGCGGATCAGACCAACTTGCTTTCCTTCAACGCGGCCATCGAAGCGGAAAAGGCCGGCGAGTTCGGCCTGGGCTTTGCGGTGGTGGCGACCGAAATCCGCCGGCTCGCCGATCAGACCGCGATCGCGACGCGCGACATCGAGAAGATGATTCGCGAGATCCAGACCGCCGTGTCGGCGGGGGTCATGGGCATGGACAAATTCGGCGAGGAGGTGCGGCGGGGAGTGGAGGAGATCAGCCAGGTGAATCTGCAACTCACGCAAATCATTCATCAGGTGAAGGGATTGGTGCCCCGGTTCTCCGAAGTGACGGGAGGCGTGCAGGCGCAAATGTCGGGGGCGCATGAGATCAGCGAAACGCTCATCCTTTTCAACACTCACGCGCGGCAAACCAGCCGCGCCATGGAGCACGCGGGTGACGCGGTTCAGCTCTTGAGCCGGGCCGCCTCAGATCTAAAAACCGGGGTTGAGCGGTTCCGTCCGGCCGCTTGAACCGTACAGTTTGCGAGCATGAAACGATTGAACATCACTCTCCGGATTTACCTCGGATTCCTCCTTTTCATCGTGCTGATCGCGGCAGCCGGCTGGATGGGGACCCATTTCCTGGATCGTATTGTCCACGAGGCACGCCGTTTCTCTGAAGCGCAAGCCCCGCTCAACGAGTTGTTTGCCGAAATGGATCGCATCGGAGGCGAGCTCGATGCGCGGTCCGCAGCCGCCTCCGACAGGGCGCCCTCGACTCAGGCGTGGCGGGTTCGCCTCGCTCAAGCCCGGGCGGTCGCCGTCACGCGGGAAGCCGAGATTTCCCGAGCGATCGCCGATTCGACCTCCAACCTGAGAGCGGTGCTCCGCGCGGCTTTTGTGGCGGGGGTGGTGATTTCCGTCCTTGCGGCTGGAATGATTTCCCGTTCGATCCGGCTCCCCCTGAGACAACTGGTGGACGGCATGGAACGTCTTCGTCAGGGCGACTTTACTCAGCGGCTCAAATTGGCGGCCGAAGGGGAATTTGAAGAGGTGGGGGAAGGAGTGAATGAGACCGTGGTTGAACTGTCCAGGTTGGTCGGCGCCGTGCAGGTGTCCGGCGGGCAGGTGGCAAACTCCTCGAACGAGATTGCCTCGGCCTCCCGGCAGCAGCAGACGACCGCGAGCCAGATCGCGAGGACTACCATGGAGATCGGGGCGACTTCGAACGAAATCACCGCCACGGCCTAGGAACTCGTGATGACGATTCGGAGTTTGAGCGACGTCGCGGTCCAAACCGCGGAGTTGGCCAATTCCGGGCAAGCCGGATTGATGAGGATGCAAAGCACCATTCAGCAACTCATGGAGTCGTCCTGGGGGATCGCCTCAAAGTTGCGGGTCCTCAATGAAAAAGCGGCCAACATCAATTCGGTCGTCACCACGATTGGCAAGGTGGCGGACCAGACCAATTTACTTTCGTTGAACGCGGCCATCGAAGCCGAGAAGGCGGGTGAAGCCGGACTCGGCTTTGCGGTGGTGGCGGGTGAGATTCGGCGTCTGGCCGACCAGACCGCGGTGGCGACTCAGGACATCGAGGAAATGGTCAAGGAGATCCAGGCTGCCGTGAACAACGGAGTGGAGGGCATGGAAAAATTCGGCGAATCGGTCAGGCAGGGCGTGAGCGACGTGAGCCAGGTGGGCGCGCAACTTGGTCAGATCATTGACCAAGTGCAGGCCCTTTCACCGCGGTTTGACGCCGTCAATCAGGGAGTCGAAGCCCAGGCCACCGGGGCGTAGCAAATCAGCGAGGCGCTGGCGCAGTTGAGTTCCTCGGCCCGCGCTCCCGGTGTTGGTCTTGAGCGCCGGATCCAACGGGTCCTGGTTGCCAGTCCTCTCTGCTTTGAGGGCTTGCGCCAGACTCTCCAAGCCCGTCCGCCGGGTGCAGTGCCTGGCCGCCTTGGCGAAATGGCTGCAAGGAGGTGACCGCAGCACCACCGCGCCCGAGCGCCGATCCGTCGTGGATCCAGGCATGGCGGGCCGATTGCCGCTGAGGATCTTGATCGCGGACGACAACCCGGTGAATCAAAAGGTGGGCCGTTCGATGCTGAACCGCATGGGATACGCCCCGGATCTCGCCGATCATGGGGGTGCCGTCTTGGATCTGCTGAAGACGCGGGTTTACGATTTGATCTTGCTCGATGTCCAGATGCCAGTCCTGGACGGCTATGAAGTCTGCCGACACATTCGCCAGAGTGCGGGGGAGGGAGTCAAGCCGGTCCTCATCGCGCTCACCGGCAATGCGATGGTGGGGGATCGCGAAAAGTGCCTGGCTGCGGGCATGGACGACTATTTGAGCAAACCCGTTCGGATCGAGGCTTTGGCCGGACTGCTGGAGAAATGGGGGTCTCAACGAAATCTGGCGCGTTGAAACGCTGCGAAAATCGCGTTGATGCCCTGGCTTTTCGCGACTACGTTGCGGAGCTGTGCTTGATGATCGATCCTATATGAGGGACCCCATGGCGGGCTCGGGCCGCTGGCGTTCGGGCACCATGATCGTCATTCTCGCCAATGTGGCGGTGTTTTTTCTCTTGGAAATTCACCGCGTGGCAGCCACGCGCTTGACGATCGAAGGCTATCTGCAAGGGCATTTTCTGGCCCTCAGCTGGTCGAGCCTGATGCAAGGGCAGATCTGGCAGTTGGCCACGTTTCAGTTCTTGCACGGCGGCATCATCCACCTGCTCTTCAATGGCTTGACGATCTATTTTTTTGGCAAGCCCCTGGAGGAATCTCTCGGACGCAGGGGCTTCTACAAACTTTACTTCTTGTCCGGAACGGCCGGGGGAGTACTGCAGGTCATCCTGGCCGCCTTGTTCCCTCACTGGGTTCCGGACGCGTCGGTCGTGGGCGCTTCCGCCGGTGCGTTCGGGCTCGTGGCCGCGTTTGCCATGATGAATCCGGAGCGGGTCCTGACCTTTCTCCTTTTTTTGTGCATCCCGGTCAGCATGAAGGCTTGGGTGCTGCTCTTGATCAGCGGCGCCTTGGCGCTCTACGGATTGCTTTTCTCGAAGGACAACATCGCTCACGCCGCGCATTTGGGCGGCATGCTTTGCGGCATGGGGTTCGTTTTTGCGATGGCCAAGGGCTGGTCTCTTTCAAGCTGGCTGCCCAAGCCTGCTCCCTCCTCGCGTCCGCGCGAGTTGGTGACCGCTTCCACCGCGAGAAAAAAGGCTTGGAGCAAAGCCGGGCCGGAACCCGAGGCCACCCCCGAGGAGTTTATCAGCCGGGAAGTGGACCCGATCTTGGACAAGATCTCCGCGCACGGGATCCACAGCCTGACCGAGCGCGAACGTCGCATTCTCGAAGCGGCCCGGCATCGCATGACCAAGCGATGACCATGCTTCGCCGCCGACTCCGCTTCGCCTTCCGTCCGACCCTGGCGCGCCTTTTCCCATGATCCCACGCTATTCTCGTCCCGCCATGCGGGAGATCTGGACCGAACACCATAAACTGCAGATCTGGCTCCGCATCGAGTTGCTCGCGGCGGAAGCGCTCACGCGGGAGGGCGTGGTGCCCCGGCGTGACTATGCCATCCTTCGGCGCAAGGCGGCGTTCGACCTTGATCGCGCCAAGGAACTGGAGAAGACCCTCAATCATGACGTGATCGCCTTCACCACGAGTGTGGCTGAAAAGATCGACGATCCCGCCAGTCGCTGGCTGCATTTTGGACTGACCAGCAGCGATGTGGTGGACACCGCCTTCGCCGTCCAATTGACACAATCCGCGGATCTCTTGCTAGCCGGGGTCGCGGAACTGTTGAGCGTGATTGCGACCAAAGCCCGGGAGCACAAGCGGACTCCGTGCATTGGGCGCAGCCACGGGATTCACGCCGAACCCACGACGTTCGGACTCAAACTGGCGCTGATGCATGATGAGTTCGTTCGGGCGGAGCGCCGGTTGCGCCAGGCCAGGGAGACGATTGCGGTGGGGAAACTGTCCGGAGCGGTGGGCACCAGCGCCCATCTTTCTCCTGGCGTGGAGGCGTTCGTGTGCCGCCGGCTGGGGTTGAGACCCGCGCCCATTGCCACCCAGGTCGTGCAGCGGGATCTCCACGCCGAATTCATGCAAACGCTGGCCCTGGTCGCCGCCAGCATCGAGCGCTGGGCCACCGAATTCCGGCATCTCCAGCGCACCGAGGTGCTGGAAGCCGAGGAGTTTTTTTCGAAGGGCCAGAAGGGCAGCAGTGCCATGCCCCACAAGCGAAACCCGATCACGGGCGAGCGCTTGACCGGATTGGCGCGCGTCTTGCGCGGCCACGCGGTCGCGGCGCTTGAAAATGTCGCCCTCTGGCACGAGCGCGACATCAGCCACAGCTCGGTCGAGCGCGTGATTTTTCCGGACAGTTGCACCTTGCTGGATTACATGCTCGCCACGCTCGCCGGATTGACCGGCGGCCTGATCGTTTACCCCGAGAACATGAGGCGGAATCTCGGCTTATCGCTCGGGATGTGGAATTCGCAAACCGTTCTGCTGGCGCTCATCCGCAAGGGACTTTCCCGGGAAGAGGCCTACGAGCGAGTGCAACGCAATGCCATGGCCACCTGGGCTGCCAAGCATGCTGGACGCGAGGACGCTGATTTCCTCCAACAACTGCGAAGCGATCCCGAGGTGTCCCGCTTCTTCAAGAAGGGCGAATTGGAACAACTCTGCTCGCTCGATTTCCACCTGGCACAAGTGGACCGCCGCTTCAAGAAGCTCGGCCTGGGTTGAGGCCTCTCCGCAGGGGCGGCACCGGCCGCGCCGGGTCGGTCTCCGTGATTCCGCGAGAGCCGCGGCGTTTATTTGCCTTCGTTCTTGGTCAGAGCGCTGACGTTCTTGATGCGCGCCGATTTCGCCGCGTCCATGACTTTGACAATGACACCGAACGGAGCGTCATGGTCGGCTCGAATCGCCAGTTGCACCTCGGGATTGCCGGCCGAAGCGGCCTTCAGTTCCCCCGCGAGCCTTTCATAGGTCACGGGACGCTCCCCCACATAGAGATGCGGCTCCCGGGGGGCGATCGTGACCACGAGCGAGGCTTCGGATCCGCCCGCTTTGCCTTGCTTGGATTCCGGCAAGGCAAGCTTCAAAGCCGGCTGTTGCTTGAAGGTCGTGGTGGCCATCAGGAAAATGAGCAACACCATCAGGATGTCAATGAGCGACACGATAATGATGGCCGGTGTTTGCCGCCGTTTGCGCGTGATGAACCTCATGGCGTTCTCGACTCCTTCGATCCGGCATCCCGCGCCGTCCGATACACCCGGCGCAAGAACTCGTCACACACCAACTCCATTTCCACGGCGAGGTTTTCCACTTTCTTGCTGAGGGAACTCCAGGCGATCAGGGCGGGGATGGCCGTCAGAAGACCTCCCAACGCGGTGTTCAGGGCGATGGCGACGCCGCGGGCCATTTCGGTGTTGTTGCCGAGTCCTGCCTTGCCCATGTCGCCGAAGAGGGTGATCAGGCCGTGAATGGTGCCCACGAGCCCGAGCAAAGGCGCGATGCCGACCACGATTTCGAGGACCACCAGGCCCCGTTCCATCCGCACGACCTCATGCCGGGCCTGCGTTTGCAAGGAATCCGCGTTTTCATCGCGTGGCCAGTCACGGTGTTCCGAGGCCAGAAGCAAGAGCCGGCTCAAAGGCGAGGGTTGCTGGCGGCAGACGCGCTCGACCAGCTCAATGTCCTGCAACGTCCGGCATTGTTCCACCGCCGCTTGCACCGCCGGTGGAAGGATGACGAGCCGGCGCAGCGTCCAGGCGCGCTCCACGATTAATCCGACCGCCACCACCGAGGCGATCACGAGCAGGACCATGACCGGACCGCCCGAACGCAGGAATTCAAGAATACTCATGATAGGAAAGTCTGCTTGCTCTTATCCAGATCCTCTCGCTCCGGCAACCGCCAAAACGGATGATCGCGGTTCGGGCCGAATCCGTTCGAAGGTGAACAGGGCTCAAGCACTTTGGCAGAAGTCGAGAAAGTTTTTCAGCACTCTCAGCCCCATCGACTGGCTTTTTTCGGGATGAAATTGTGTGGCAAAGACGTGGCCGCTCCAAACGGATGACGCGAAGAAAACCCCGTGGTCGGTGCGGCTCGCCACAATCGACGCCTCCTCAGGTTCAGGAAAATAACTGTGGACGAAGTAGAAATAGGCGTGGTCAGGAATGCCCAAAAACAAGGGGTTGTTCGGGAGGGATAGATGCACTTGATTCCATCCGATTTGGGGAATCTTGAGGCCGGGGGTCGCGGGGAAACGCCGGACCCGCCCCTTGAAGATACCGAGTCCCGCGGCGCAGGAATGGAATTCTTCGCTGCGTTCGAACAACGCCTGGTAGCCGACACAGATGCCCAAAAAAGGCCGGCCAGCCATGATGGAATCTTTCACACCCGCAAGCAAATCCTGGCGCTGCAAGGCCGACAGGCAGTCATCGAAAGCACCCACTCCCGGGAGCACCACACCTCGGGACTCGCGAATCCGGTCCGGATGCTGCAAGACTTCAACGTCCGCCCCCGCAGCCGCCAGCGCCTTGTGCACGCTTTTCAGATTCCCCGCCCCATAGTCCAATAACGCGATCACGCGTTCAAACTACCGGATCCCCGCCGCGCAATGCCAGTCCCTCCTCGCGGAGCCACCCGTCCTGGCAGCACCCTTGCCCGTTGAAGCGGCCCTGCCCCTTTGAAGACACGCGCTGAAGCGGCGTGAAAGCCGCGTCCCGGCGCCGTCGCGCGCATCACCGAAAACCTTTGGATCCACTGTTTCTTGGGCGGTGCATCCCGATGTTGCCGGTGATGCAGGTAGGGCGCGTCCGTCCCGGCGCGCCGCCGGAGCATGATGTTTTGCATCCCGTGGGCGGCGGGCTGGGACAGGCCCGCCCTACCAACAACATCGGGATACACGGTTTCTTGGGGGCGACGGCGAAAATGGCTTGCCCCGACCGGGGGCAAGGTTACAGTTTTTGCATCTCAGGAATTCAATCCACCCGGGTGGGTGGATTTTTCGTTTGGCACAGACGCGCAATGTCATCTTTTTGCTCCACGCGTGAAAGTTTTTAGCGGCACGTCGAATCCCGCCTTGGCCAAGGCGATTTGCAACTCCATCGGCATCGAGCTTGGCCGCTGCACCGTCGATGCTTTTCCGGATGGAGAAACCTTCGTCAAGATCGACGAAAACGTCCGGGGCCAGGACGTTTTCGTCGTACAGTCCACTAGTCCGCCCACCAACCATCACTTGATGGAGATGTTCATCATGATGGACGCCTTGCGAAGGGCCAGCGCGTCCCGCATCACGGCGGTCCTTCCCTTCTACGGATACGCCAGGCAGGACCGCAAAGATCAGCCGAGGGTCCCCATCACGGCCAAGCTCGTGGCCAATCTCCTCGTGGCCGCAGGGGCCAACCGGGTTCTGACGATGGACCTTCACGCCCAGCAGATCCAGGGCTTCTTTGACATCCCGGTGGACCATCTTTACGCCGCGCCAGTGATCTACGAATACTTAAAGTGGAAAAAGGTCCAAAAGATGGTCGTGGTCAGTCCCGATGTCGGTGGTTTGAAAATGGCGCATGCCTATTCCCAAACTTTGGGGGCGGAATTGGCCATTGTCGCCAAGCGCAGGAAAAGCGCGACGGAGGTGGAATCTATGACGGTGATCGGGGAGATTCGGGGCCGAAACGCCCTGTTGGTCGATGACATGACGGAGACCGCGGGGACTTTGACCGCGGCGGCGGCGTTGTTGAAGAAGCGGGGCGCGCGCTCGATTTTGGCCTGTGTTTCCCATGCCATCCTGAACGATTTGGGGGTGCAGAGGCTTCGGAAGTCCACTATTGACGAACTGATCACGACTGATACTGTTCTCCGCCCTTCGATCGACGGGGTGAAGATAACGACCCTATCCGTCGCGGGGCTCTTGGGTGAAGCCATCAAGCGGATTCACAGCAATTCATCTGTGACTTCGCTGTTCGAGTTCAAGGGCGGGCGCACCAGTTAGGGTGCGCTTTGATCTGTACCGTTTGAGTTATTTTGAGACATGAAATCAGTCAAGTTGCAGGCATTTCCGCGTAACGCGGTCCGTCGAAATCAGGTGAAGAAGCTTCGGGCGGCCTCGCGTGTTCCCGCGGTGATTTACGGCCGCCTAAACGAGCCCATGAACCTCGAGTTGAATCTGAAGGATTTCGAGGATCTGATTCACCACTCCCCTTCCGAGACGATTCTTGTCGACCTTTCCGTGCAGGAGGGCGCTGCGCAGACCCGGTTGGCGCTCGTTCAAGATATTCAGCATCATGTGCTCAGCGGCAAAGTGATGCATGTCGATTTTCATGAAGTGGCGGAGGACGAAAAAGTCACCATCACCGTTCCCCTGGAAACCACAGGGGAAGCTGTGGGTGTCAAAACGGGTGGCGGAGTGCTCGAGCACGTCGTGTTCAAGGTCAAGGTCAGAGCTCTGCCCAAGGACTTGCCGGAGTTGCTGGTGGTGGATGTCACCAGTCTCGAAGTCGGCAAATCCATTCACCTGGGAGAAATTCCGGCCCCCGCCGGGGTTGAGATTTTGGGCGACAAACATTTGTCCGTTCTAGCCGTGGCGGCTCCTCTGACAGAAGCCCAGGAAGCTGCGGCCACAGCGGCTGCGACCGAGGGCCCTGCCGAGCCCGAGATGATCAAAGAAAAGAAGGAAGACGCTGCCGCCGAAGCCAAGGGCGGGGACAAAGGCGGCGAGAAGAAAGCCGCGGAAAAGAAGAAGTAGAGAAGCTGATTGGGCGCTCATTGTGGCGCCCCGGCGGGAGTCGTCACGGAAACCGCCGCCATGGATTCGAGTTTCCTTGTGGTGGGCCTGGGAAATCCAGGCCGCGAATACGAGCAGACCCGTCACAATGCCGGGTTCATGGTCGTGAGTCGGCTGGCGGAGCGGCGTGGAGCCGCTTGGTCGGTCGAGAAAAGCTTTGCCGCCCGGGTCGCGCGCATGCGTGAGAACGGGCGGCAGATTGTTCTTTGCCAGCCGTTGACCTACATGAATTTGAGTGGGGATGCCGTCGGGAAACTGATGGAATTTTACAAGATTCCGGTGGAGCGATTGTTGGTGGTGACCGATGACGCGGACTTGCCCTTGGGAGCACTGCGGCTTCGACCGGGCGGAAGCTCGGGCGGGCATCATGGCTTGGAGTCCATCGAGCGCCGCCTTTCGAGCCGTGAATTCTCCCGGCAGCGGGTCGGCATCGGACGGCAGGAAGGTTCCAGCCGGCAGATTGCGGGTTATGTCCTCTCCCAGTTCGAGGACCCCGAGCGGCCGAAGCTGGACCGGGTTTTGGCCCGGGCGTCGGACCAGATTGAACGGTGGCTGGAGAGCGGTGTGGCGAGCGCGATGAATGATTTTAATGGAATGGTCCCCGAGGACGATTCCGATGGAAAACTATGAAACGATACGAAGGTCTGTTTATTTTGAACACTGCGGGTCGCGAAGATGGGGTCAAGGAAATGATCGACCGTCTCACGGCCGACATTGCCGAGCAGGGCGGCAAAGTCGAAACGACGCAAAAGATGGACAAACGCCCGTTTTCTCGCGTGTCGGATCGCCGATATACCTCGGGTTTTTACGTGAACATTATTTTTCAGGGCAACCCGGATTCTCTCCCCGCCTTGCGGCAAAAATTCTCCCTGAACGATGAGGTCTATCGCGTGTTGTTCACCGAAGCTCCCGTCCTGGCAAAATAGAGGATCGTGCCGCAGGCGAAGAAACTTTCATGGCCAGTTTCAATAAAGTCATCTTGGTCGGGAACCTAACGCGGGATCCTGAACTCCGGTTCACGCCCAAGGGCACCGCCATCGCCAAGATTGGATTGGCTGTGAATCGCGTTTGGAAAACGGATACGGGCGAGACCAAAGAAGAAGTGACGTTCGTCGATATCGACATCTTTGGGAAGACGGCGGAGAACGTGGCGAACTATCTTCGCAAAGGCAGCCCGGCCCTTATCGAGGGGCGCTTGAAGCTGGACACGTGGGAAGATAAGCAAACCAATCAGAAGCGCAGCCGCCTGACGGTAGTTGCGGAAACGGTCCAGTTTTTGGGCTCGCCCCGTTCGCAGGAAGGTTCACAGGGGTCTGGCGAATTCAACCGGGGCCGCGTGCAATCTTCCGGGGGCAATCCCGCCCCCGCGTCCACGGAAGGCGGGGAAGACGGCCCTTCGGACGACGAAGTTCCCTTTTGAAGCGAGGCCGTTCGTTTCTTCGCGGGCAGGCAGGAACCTCAACATTATTTTCAGGAGATTTTATGGCAAAGACAGAAGTGATCCTCACTCACAACATCGTCGGACTGGGCGCCGAATCAGACCATGTCAAAGTGGCCGCCGGTTATGCCCGCAATTATTTGATTCCCCATGGATTCGCGATTCCGCTGACGGGTGCCAACAAGCGCCGCATCGAATCCTTGCGCCAGCGCCGGGCCGAGCGGGAAGCTCATGAGTTCAACACCATGTCGGAACTGGCCCGGAGTCTCGAGAAGATGACGCTGACGATTTCCGTGAAAACAGGAGATGACGGCAAGATGTTCGGTTCGATCACCTCCGGTTCCATTGCCGATGAATTGAAGCATCAATTTGATATCTCGCTCGACAAGCGCAAAATTCATTTGGAAAAACCCATCAAGACCCTGGGTGATCATGAGGTGGCGATGAAACTGCACAGCGAAGTGAATACAACGCTGAAGGTGGTGGTGAAGAGCACCACGCCGCCGCCCGCTCCAGCGGTCGAAGCCAAGCCCGCGGAGGCTCCCAAAACCGAGAAAAGCGGAGCACGTCCCAAGGGCAAATAACCTCAGACATCCTGACCCCAAGCGGGAGATGCGGGACGGATGCAGAAGGGATGTGAGACCAGAGTGACGTGAAGCGGCTCAGTCGCAAGCCAGAGGCTTGCCAGCCATTAGCCGGTGGTTGAGGAGCGCAGCGACGATACCACCGGTCCACCGAGTCGCCCAAGAATGTGCATCCCGGAGGGATGCCAGCGTCGCAGGTGCCCATACCCGGGGTGTGCGGTTTTCAGGTCTCTAGGGCCGATTCTTCATGGGCAAGGAGCGGACCGCTCATCGCTGAGCTTCATGCCTCCTGACTTCGAGCAGCGAACATCTGAGGAGACGGGAACATGCTTGAGACCACCGCAGCCGATCCCGCGTGTTGCATGGTTCCTTACCCCGCTGCGACCCCTCCCGGGGTCGACGACGCTGTCGTGCCCAGGATCCGGGGGTGGCGTTCGTGCCTCACGCCACCCCCGGCTAATGGCTGGCATCCCTCCGGGATGACTCGTGGTCGAGAAGGCTTGTGTTTCGTGACCGATGCGTTGTTTCTTTCTCGCCGCTTCAGATCGTCGGATACTGAGACCACCAACCTCCGGATCATCGATCGCCAACTGGGCTCATCCTGATTCCACCTCGGGTCAGGATGTCTGAAGCTGTTGCAACAAACGGTTGGGGTCGTTTTTACGGGGTTCAACTGCCGTTTTTAGGTTAAAAGCGACGGCCTCCCGATCACTGGAGGCCGTTGTCTTTTAGCCGTTTCGCTCAGGGTCTGGCCAGCGAGCAGTCGCTGCCGAATTTGGCCTCGATGCATCCTCAAGTTGTCGGGGCGCGCCGTTCACGGCGCTTCCGCTGGCGCCAACCTGCCGCGGCGATCTCCTCCCGCTCCATGGCCCGCCCTGGGTGAATGCCTTTGCCCTGGCATCACCCGTGCCCGTTGAACCTGCAATGCCCCTTTGAAGACACGCCCTGAAGCGGCGTGAACGGCGCGCCCCGGCGTCGCCGCGCGCATCACCAACAACCTGTGGATACGCTGGTCTGGCCTAGGCCAGGATCTCCCGGATCACGCGGCAGGGTTTGCCGTCCGTCAGATGCTGCTGTTGGCCGTTGTAGTGAAAGGCCAGTTCCGAATGCTCGAATCCGAAGAGATGGAGCAGGGTGGCATGGTAATCGGCTGGACTCACAGGATCGACCGCAGCCCGGTGGCCAAAATCATCCGTTGCGCCATAGACCCGCCCACCTTGAATCCCTCCGCCCGCCAGCCAGGTGCTGAAGCCCTGGCCGTTGTGGTCGCGTCCGGCCTTCTCCGCCGGACCGTGGTTCTCCGTGACGGGAAGACGCCCGATCTCGCCCCCCCAATGCACGAGCGTGGTGTCCAGCAGTCCGCGGGCTTTAAGATCCGTGACTAAACCGGCGGAAGGCTTGTCCGTTTTGCGGCAACAATCGGCGAGACCCTTTCGGATGTTCTCATGGTTGTCCCAGATCTGCCCGTTGACGAAAAGCTGCACGAATCGCACGCCGCGTTCGACAAGGCGTCGCGCGATGAGGCATCGAGCGCCGTATTCTTGCGTCACGGGATCATCGAGCCCATAGAGTCTTTTTGTTGCTTCCGATTCTCCCGACAAGTCCAAGGCTTCCTTCGCGGCGAGCTGCATCCGGGCCGCCAGTTCGTAGCTGGCAATCCGCGCTTCCAAGTCGGATTCTCCGGGATGACGATCCAGGTGTGCGCGGTTCAACTTCTCCAAGAAGGCCAAGTTCTGGCGCTGGAGATCGCCGCGAAGGTGGGGTGGGGGATCCAGGTTTAAGATTCTAGGCTCGCGCGAACGCGCCACGGTTCCCTGAAAAAGCGGCGGCATCCACCCGTTCGACCAATTGCGCGCGCCATCGACGGGATGTCCACCTGGATCGGTCAGGACCACATAGGCCGGGAGATCTCTGCTCTCGCTCCCCAGGGCATAAGTGATCCAGGACCCGAGCGCGGGTCGTCCGGGTTGTGGACGTCCCGTGTTCATGGACCAAATCGACGGTTCATGCCCGTTGATATCCGTGTGCATGGAGCGGATGAGGCACACTTCATCCACGATCTTGGAGAAATGGGGCAGGAGTTCAGAGACTTCGGTGCCGCAAGCGCCTTGCGGCTGGAACTTCCACGGACTGCCGAAAAGCTTTTTGCTGGCCCGATCCACAAAGCTGTAGGTGATCTCTCCAGGATAGTCCTCTCCGCTTCTCTTGCTCAGCTCCTGCTTGGGGTCGAACAGGTCGACATGACTCGGACCTCCATGCATGAACAGGGAAATCATGGCTCGGGCGCGCCCTTCGCGATGGGTTTGCTTGGGCTTCATGTCGAAGGTCTGAAGCTGCCGGGGCACGGCCGGAGGCGTGGCCAGGAGATTTTCTTCACGCAACAGCCACGCCAGCGCCACGCTTCCGACGCCCAGCGCATTTTGTTGAAGAAAGCTCCGTCTCGATTCGAATCGATTGAGGCTCATAAGGGGTTAGTCCTGGTAGAGGAATTCATTCGAACTGAACAGATTCTGGCAAAGGCTGCGCATGGCCTGCTCCTCCGCGGATCCAGCCGGCTTCGGCGAGGAGCTGTCGGAGGTGTTTCCCGCGAGGAGCGACGCGATCTGGCGCTCGATGAAATCTTGGGCGGAGCGGAACTCATCCCGAGTGGGAGCGCGCAAAAAGGCTAACTTCCACGCGCGGTCGATTTGGGCCTCTCGCAGCGGCCCTGCATCCTTTTTCAGCCGGTCGGCCAGCTTCTGGGATTGTTGCATCGAAAAATCGCTGTTCATCAACATCAGCGCCTGAGGCGCAACCGTGGAACTGGTTCTTCGTTCGCAGTTCACCTCCATCACGGGGGCGTCAAAGGCATGCAGGAATGCCAAGGGGCGACTGCGCCTGACTTCCACATAAATGCTCCTTCGAAACTCTTCTTCGCCCATGGCCACTTCGACGGGCATCTTGTTGTCTCCCTGCTTCTTGTCAACGCCCACGACGATTTGCCCGACGGCATCCTCCCGCACCGGCACGGGGGGGCCAAACATCTTGCCGCTGAGCACGCCGCTGACGGCGAGAAGAGAGTCCCGAATGGCTTCCGCATCCAGCCGCTGCAGCGATTTTCTCCAATAGAAGCGATTCTCCGGATCCAAGCCTTCCATCCCCGGATCCCGTGCCGAGCTTTGCCGATAGGCCGCGGAGGACATGATCAATCGATTCAGCCGCTTCAGACTCCAGCCAAGCCCGAGATGGCGCGGGTCGTCGTTCCGGGGAGCCACGAACGCGCTGGCGAGCCAGTCCAGGAGTTCGGGGTGCGAAGGACGCTCGCCCTGCAACCCGAAGTCCGCGGGCGTGCCCACCAAGCCGCGGCCGAAGTGATGCATCCAAACGCGATTGACGATGACTCGGGCGAGCAGCGGATTGCGCGGGCTCGTTGCCCAAGTCGCAAAAGCGAGACGGCGCCGGGAAGTCGGCGGCTGTTCCGACGGCAGCGGCAGTCCAGGTGTTTCCTCCCCGCGGCTCAGCACGGTCAGGGTGCCCGGTGCGATGGCCTCCTTGGGCTGCTTGGGATCGCCTCGGTGAAACCGGTGGGTTACGGGCGCGGCTTCGGCCGGTTCGCTCAAAATGCTGATGAAATCTTCCTGTGGCTTCCGACTTCGCACCTCACCGATTTTCGCGTCCATCCCTTTCAGTTCGTCGGCGGCCTTGGGGTTGTATTGGTAGAGCACTCCTGCGTTGATGTTGGCGCTCGGATGATCCGCGAGCAGCTTTTTCTGTTCGGGATTGCGTTTGTCGGGCGGGGTTTTGAACGCGTTCCAAAGCGGCTCACGCAGTGCAGGATCCATTTTCTCCAGGTGTGCCTTGAGGGCGGCATCGATGAACTCGGCTTGCTTCGCTTCCTTCTCTTTCACCAGCTTCCCCGCTTCCTCATCCACGGCCGCGGCCTTGGCGCGGTCGGCCGGAGTGTAAAGGGAAAGCAAACGCTGGGAGGGCGTCCGCCACCGCTTCCAATCGTAGGCCGGCTCGAAGATGGCGCGCAGCCGATAGTAGTCCGCCTGCGGAATCGGATCATAACGATGATCGTGGCATTGAGCGCATCCCACCGAGAGGCCCAGCAACGAAGTCGAAACAATTTTTAGAGTGTCCGCGATGACATGGTTCCGGGCGATGTCCTGGTCGATGCCGCCTGTGGCGGTGCCATCCGCCGCCATGCGAAGAAATCCGGTGGCAATCAACAGGTCGCGCGTGGCTGGATCTTGGGAGGACTTCTCCAGGTCCTTGTGTTGGGCGAGCGCCAGTTCGTCGCCCGCCAATTGTTCCGTGATGAACCGATGGAAGGGCTTGTCCTCGTTCAAGGCTCGAATCACGTAGTCCCGGTACTTGTAGGCGTAGGGCCGCGGGGCGTCGTCGTTGGTGTAACCGTCGGAGTCCGCATAGCCGGCGATGTCGAGCCAATGCCGGGCCCAGCGTTCGCCGTAGCGTGGGGACTCCATCAAGCGATCCAACAAGGTCAGAAAGGGATCTGCCGATTCATTCAGGGAGTACGCCTCCAAGTCGGAGGGGGTCGGGATCAATCCCCAAAGCCCGATGAACGCGCGTCGGATGAGGGTTGGAGGCGATGCCTCCGCGGAGAAACGGAGACCACGAGCTTGCTGGTCGCGGGCCAGAAAGGCATCGATCGGATTCCGAATCCCACTCTTCTGGAGTTTGGGGATGTCAGGACGGCGCAACGGCTGGAAGGCCCAGTGGGCGCGTTCCTCTTCCGTGATCTGCATGCCTTGGCCCAGTGTCTCGGGTTCTGGCCGCGCTGTGCCCGCCCCGCCTTCGATCCATCGCTTGAGGGTTTCAATTTCCTGCGGGGTTGGCTTCCGGTCCCGCTTGGGCATCTCGCCCGATTGAACGCGCTTGAAAAGTAAACTGGCATCGGGCTTGCCTGGAATCAGCGCTGTCCCGGAGTCACCGCCACGTTCGATCCAACGTTTCAGCCGAAGATCCAGACCGCCTTTGAGCGTCTCGCCTTCCCCGTGGCAATCGAAACAGTGGGCTTTGAGAATCGGCCGCACATGCTGTTCGAACGATAAGGGCTGGGGGTGGCCGGACCCTGGCGCGGTGGTCGAGGCGACGGACCTCGCGGAGATCATCGTTGCAACAACCAGAGCGATCGCCACCTTCCAGGCGCGGCGCACTGGGGTCGACGAGTTGCTTCCGACGAAATGAGGCATTGCGAATTTTTTAGCACAAGACCTGCGCAGCGCCGATAGAAAAATGTGCGCTTCTCAACGCCGATTCCAGGCCTTGCTCCCCCGACCGCTAAGAGTTGATTTTCACCCCTCTTTTCGGCCAAGTTCATAAATCTACCCTTGCGCAAACTCATTCCATCCCGGTCCAACCCCACCCTAACGCCCTTCCTGCGCACCCAAGTCAAACGAACGCAGGCCTTTCGCCTACCCGCCACAAACGCCTCGTCGAACATTGCCGCCCAACGCGCGACGAAAACCAGTTAGTTAATCTCCCTGCGCCTTGGAATTTGACATGAAGCGCCACGCCACCCTCCGCGACCCGCGACCGCAAGGCTCACTCGTCTTGGAACGCGAGAGCGTGCGTCGCCACGGTGCCCTGCGCCTCGTTCTCGCATCCGTTCTCCTCGGCGGGTTCCTCAACACCGCGCAGACCCAGGAACCGCGGATCCCTGCGCTTCCCCCCCGTCCTGAAGTGACCCAACACGAAATCATTCCGATTCTTCTGCTCCGCTGCACGGTCTGTCATGGACTGCGGCGGCAGGAAGCCGGACTCGATCTTCGCACCAAGGCCTCGATGCTCAAAGGCGGGAATTCCGGCCCTGCCCTGATCCAGGGAAACCCCGAGGCAAGTTTGATGCATAAGAGAATTGCCTCCGGACAATGCCCGCCACCTTTGCGCGTCGTGGAAGTGAGCGTCAAACCCATGGAATCCCACGAACTCGCACTCCTGGCGAAATGGATCCAGCTTGGCGCTCCTGAAATCCCTGATGAATTCGATGCCGCCGGGGAAAACCCCGATCCAGGCATCCGCGATGAGGACCGCCAGTTCTGGGCTTTTCAGACGCCCAAGCCCGTCGCGATCCCCCGCCTCTCCGAGGCGGTTCGAAATCCGGTGGACGCCTTCATCCTCGAGAAACTCCAGCGGAAAGGACTCCACTTTTCACCTCCGGCGGACGCGTTCACTCTGATCCGCCGCGCCACCCTCGACCTGACGGGCATGCCTCCGGCCCCTGAGGAAATGGCCGCCTTCCTTTCCGACCCCGACCCCGCCGCATACGAGAAGATGATCGACCGGCTTCTGGCCTCACCTCGCTACGGGGAACGCTGGGCTCGGCATTGGCTCGACCTCGCGGGTTATGCCGACTCCGAGGGAAAGCGTGAACAGGACGAAATACGCCCCGACGCCTACCGCTACCGCGATTATGTGATTCGATCTTATAATCGCGACAAGCCCTACGACCGGTTCCTTCTGGAACAGATCGCCGGCGACGAACTTGCCGATTACACCGGCGCCGGCGAAATGACCGAGGCGCTTTCCGACCATCTGGTTGCGACGGGCTTTCTGCGCATGGCTCCCGACTCGACCGTCGCCCAGATCACCGCCTTCGTTCCCGACCGTCTTGATGTCATCGCGGATGCCATCGAGGTCCTGGGATCGGGTGTCATGGGCTTGACCGTGGGATGCGCCCGCTGCCACTCGCACAAGTTCGATCCCATCCCTCAGCGCGACTACTACCGGATAGCCGCCGCCTTGAAAGGAGCCTACGACGAACACGACTGGCTCACTCCCAACCAACGCAGACTGCCCTTCGTTGCCACGGCCGAACGGCGCCAATGGGAGACTCGCGATCAAGAGATCGCCACCGAAATCGAATCACGGAATGCCAAGCTGAATGCAGCAGCCTCGAAGCTGAAGCAGGTCATCTTCCTGGAACGCCTCGCCCAGTTGCCTCTCTTCCTCAAAGAGGGCGTCCGCCAAGCCCTGGAAACAGGCGCGAATCAACGCAGCGGCGCCCAACAATTCTTGGCCGGCAAGTTTGAAAAGTTGCTGCGGATCGACGACCAGGAATTGAAGAGGCTGGACGCGACGTTCAAGAAGACGGCGGATGAGATCCAGAGCCAAATTGTTGCCCTCGAAAAACAACGGCCGCCGGAACCGAAGATCCGCGCGTTGTGGGACCGGGGTGAACCTTCGCCCACTTATCTGCTGACCCGCGGCAATTATCTGACGCCGGGCCGCCTTGTCGCTCCGGGCGGGTTGTCGATTCTCGCGCTGACCAACGCGCCCTTCGAGATTCGTCCACCCTGGCCCGGCGCCAAACAAACCGGCCGGCGGCTGGCGCTGGCGAAGTGGCTCACTCATCCCGACCATCCTCTGACCGCCCGGGTGATGGTCAATCGCATTTGGAGGCATCACTTCGAACATGGATTGGTACGGTCCACGGGCAACTTCGGACGGACGGGCACGCCACCCACGCATCCGGAATTATTGGATTGGCTCGCGAGCGCGTTCGTCCGCGGCGGATGGAGTATGAAAGCCCTTCACCGAGTCATCATGACTTCCCGCACTTACCGCCAGTCTTCCGTGGTGACCGCGGAGTCCCAGCAACTTGATCCCGGCAATGATCTGCTCTCGCGGTTTCCTCTCAAACGCATGGATGCCGAGGTGCTGGCCGACACCATCCTTCGCGTCTCGGGCGTGCTCGACGAAACCCCGTTTGGTCCGCCCGACAAAGTGCAGGTGCGAGCGGACGGATTGGTCAGTCCGGCGGGGACTGTGAGGGGCTGGCGGCGCAGCATTTATGTGCAACAGCGTCGCAAGGAAATCCCCTCGATCCTGGAAGTGTTCGATCTGCCGCAAATGAACCCCCACTGTCTCGAACGTCCCAACTCGGTCGTGGCGAGTCAGGCATTGCATCTCATGAACAACGCCTTGATTCGGCGCTGGGCGGAGTCTCTCGCTCTCCGAGTGGTTCGCGAGGCAGGACATGATCCGAACGAGCAGATCCGCCGGCTTTACCTGATCGCCTTCAGCCGCCCCCCCACGGCTGAAGAGGAGCAACTCACCAAGGAATCACTCTCCCAGCTCGCGTTACAGTGGTCCGCCGCCGCCGCGGCAAAGAATCAGCGGTCCGCCCCAGAGATGGAACCCCTCGCCAGTCTTTGCCACGTCCTCATCAATTCGGCGGAATTCATCTTCATCGATTGACCAAGCCTATGAACCATCGCATGCGTTCGGACCGACCACGCTCTCCGTCCTCGTCCCTCAGCCGCCGAGGTTTTTTCGAGTCGGTGGCGGGAGGAATTCATGGCGCCGCCCTGGCCTATCTCTTCAGCCGGGACTTCTTCGGAAGTTCTCCGTGGCTCGCCCAAGCGGCAGATGCGCATCCCGCAAGCCCGGATCGGACGATGTTCGATCTCACTCCGAAGAAACCTCACTTTCCTCCCAAGGCCAGGGCCGTGATCCATCTTTTCATGAACGGGGGTCCCAGCCAGATGGACTTGTTCGATCCCAAGGTGGAACTGGATAAGCATCATGGAGAGTCCTACTTCCAGAAAATCGCGGGCGAAGTGGAGAGTCCCGGCTCGGCCGGAGCCCTCATGCGGAGCCCCTTCAAGTTCAGCCAGCATGGCCGTTCCGGCATGTGGGTTTCCGAACTGATGCCGCACCTGGCCCGGCATGTCGATGAGATCGCCTTCATCCGGTCCATGCACACCACCATCCTCACCCATGAGCCGGCCATCTATAAGATCCAGTCTGGCCGGACCCTTCCGGGGTACGGCTGTCTCGGCTCCTGGGCGGTCTATGGCCTGGGGACGGAAAACCAGAGCCTGCCCGCTTACGTCGTGCTTGACGATCCGATCAGCCTTCCCGTCAACGGCGTTGAGAATTGGCAGTCCGGATTCTTGCCGCCGGTTTACCAAGGCATCCGCTTCCGTTCCAATGGATCGCCCGTGCTCAATCTCAAACCCGAGGTCGAACAGCCGCCGGATGTCGTCCGGCTCGAGCGCGACCTGTTGGCGCGATTGGACCGCATTCACCTTCAGAAGCGATCCGGCAACCCGGCTCTGGAAGCCCGCATTTCCACCTACGAACTCGCCGCGCGCATGCAATTGGCCGCGTCCGACGCGCTGGACCTGTCTCAGGAAACTCCGGCAACGCTCGAGCTCTATGGCCTGACGAACAAGCAAACCGAGTCGTATGGACGGCGCTGCCTGATTGCCCGCCGCCTGGTTGAGCGCGGAGTTCGTTTTGTCCAGCTCTATATCAATGGCCAGATTTGGGACAATCACGCCAACATTGCCGTGGATCTCAAATCGGCTTGCGACCGAACCGACCAACCGATTGCTGCCCTCTTGCAGGACTTAAAACAGCGCGGCCTTCTCTCGGACACGCTGGTGGTGTGGGGCGGTGAGTTCGGACGCCTTCCCATTGCCCAACTGCCGGGCGACAAAGTGGTGAGCAAAGCCGGGCGTGATCACAACAAGAACGCCATGATCATCTGGATGGCCGGCGCCGGCATCAAACCTGGCGTGGTCCACGGATCCACCGACGAAATCGGAATGGCCGCGGCGGATGACAAGGTCACGGTGCAGGATTGGCACGCGACGATTCTTCACTTGCTCGGGCTCAACCACGAGGAACTCTTCTTCGAACGCCACGGATTGAAGGAAAAGCTGACTTCCGTTTTTGACACGCGCTTGATCCAAGGGATCCTTGCCTGACCAAGGAATGCTCCGTCCTGAGCCATCAGCCAATCCGTGTGCTTTCCAAAATCCTCCGCCATGTCGAATGTTCGGCCTGGCCCTGACTCGACCACAAAATCCTATCGCGGCTTGCGGTGCTTGGGGTAGGGGATCTTCTTGGAGGCGCTCAAGTCGTGGCTGACCCGCGCGGCCCATTGCTTTTCTTCCCCGTCGATGACCGGCGCTCTCGGGAGAAGCTGAATGCCGTGCCCAAACACATTAAGCACCGCCGTTCCCGGGAAGTACATGAAGTCATCGAAGATCCATTCCCCTGTAGGCAGCACGGGGCGGGGAGCATCGCAAAGCACTGTGGCGGGTAGTTTCAAGCCGGGAGGAAATGTTTCGCCCGGAAAATTGATCCGAAAATCTTGAATGCCCAGGCCAGGCTGAACGACGCGAAGGGCAGGGATGCCCGAGGGCGATGATTCGAAGTGGAGTTCCCACGGGCCTTTGCGCAGTCGCAAATGGCGGTCTCCAGCGTAGAGGAGAAAATAGCCCGCCAGACACGCCACAAAAAGCAGGGTCAACCGCCGTCCGAGGCTTGCTTCAGCGACTGGTTTGGCGAGGGTCGGGTCAGTCATGGGACCTGCCCCTTGGCAGATCGGGCGGTCCGGGTCAAGACCAAGCCCTCCACACGACGTTGCCCGCGAAAAGCGTGATCATGGCCACGGAGCAGGCAAACTTGCCGACCGCCCCCGCCAGCAATCCAAGCGCCGCGCCCAGCCCCGCCCGGCTGGCTTCCTTCCATTCGCGGCCCGCAAACATTTCAAAAACGACGGCGCCAATGAACGGCCCGAGCAAGATCCCCGGCACACTGAAAAACAATCCAATCAGCCCGCCCACTCCTGCTCCCAGAGCGCCTTTCCAGGTCGCGCCCAATTTTTTGGCTCCTAAGAAACCGGCGCCCAGATCCAAGGCGATGGAGGCGGCCATGAGCACGCCCAGGATCACCAGAACCCAGGTCGTGGCGCTCGCCGAACCGAACCACAGGCGGTGGGCCAGGGCGGCGGCGAACACCAGCGGCGTGCCCGGAAGCGCCGGCAGCACGCAGCCCAGCAGCCCCACTCCCATGATCCCCAGCGTCAAAGCCAATCCCAACCATTGATCCCAGCTCATGGCCTCAGCTTAATCGATTCCGGTTTTCCCGCAACCTCGCGAGGACGTTTCCGAGATCCGCGGGCCAGGGCGCGGAGAACTTCATGCTGCGTTGCGTGGCGGGATGCGTGAAGGAAATCTCCAAGGCGTGGAGCATCTGCCGGTTCACTTCAATACCCGTGGCTTCCGTGAAGCGTTGGTGCTGCCGCTTGCCATAGACCTCGTCGCCGACGAGGGGATATCCGAGGTGCTGAAAATGAACCCGGATTTGATGCGTGCGTCCGGTGAAAAGTTGAACTCTCACGAGGGTGGCGGAACGGAATCGTTCGACCACTTCGTAACCGGTGCGGGCTTCCCGGCCTTCCCCGATCGCCACCGCCATGCGCTTCCGATGCGAGACGTGACGGGCGATGGCGGCACGGATTTCACCCGCATCTTTCACCACGTCACCACACACCAAGGCGAGGTAATACTTGCGGACGGTTCGCTCGGCAAATTGACGGGCCAGATGGATGTGCGTGAGGTCGTCCTTGGCCACAATCAGGCAACCCGACGTTTCGAGGTCCAGCCGGTGCACGATACCCGGACGCGCCACGCCGCCGATGCCACTCAGTTTGCCTTCACAATAATGGAGCAAGGCGTTGACGAGCGTGTGCTCGTCGTGTCCCGCCGAGGGATGCACCGCGATGCCGGCGGACTTGTTGAGCACAATCAGGTGCTCGTCTTCGAAAAGAATTTCCAGGGGGATGGCTTGGGGCTGGGCCACCGCAGGGCGCGGGGCTGGCCAGGAAATCTCGACTTGGTCTCCGGCACGAGGGCTATAGGTGGGTTTCACCGGAGCACCGTTGACGCGAAGGTGCCCTTCCTGAATCAGCCGCCGCACCGTTCCTCGCGACACCGAGGGCAGATGTTCGCGCAAGGCCTGATCGAGCCTCCCGCCCGGCAAGGACTTCGGCCATTCGATCCGAGTGAAAGTGGGCTCACTTTCAGCCATGCTTCGGTTCCGCTGGGACACCTTCCGAGGGGGCTCGTCGGCGCCAGGTCCAGAGCGCCGTGCCGGCGATGAAAATCGCGACGCTGACCCACTGGCCCGGCTTAAGACCGGCGACTAGCAATCGCTCCGCGTAGTCTCCCCGATAAACTTCGACCACAGCGCGCAGCACGGCATACGCCATCAGGTATTCACCGAAAATCTGGCCCGCAAACTGGCGATGCCGAAAACGCCAGGACAGCACGGCGAAGAGAGCCAGGTTCAACCCCATTTCGTAAATCTGCGTCGGATGCACCCCCACCCCTTTGGTCCAGTGATCGGCGGGAAAATGAATTCTCCACGGCACATCGGTGGGGCGGCCGTAGCAACAGCCCGTCATCAGGCAACCTCCCCGCCCGAAACTGTGACCCAGCGCGATACTCGGAGCCAGCGCGTCCGCGAGGTTCCAAAGCGGCAATCGGCGGCGCCGCGCGAAAATTGCCACCGCCAGGGAAGCTCCCAACAAGCCACCATAAAAGACGAGTCCACCCGAGCGAAGATTGAAAATTTCCGTCCAAGGCCCGCCAGCGAATTCCTCTTTCCAGTAGGTGGCCACATACCAGCCGCGGGCTCCGGCCAGCGTTCCGATCAAGATCCAGAAGCTAGCCTCCTGGACAAGGTCCGGCGACAGCCCGATGCGTGCAGCCCGCCGTGCCGCTGTCCAGAGCCCCGCCACGAGCCCGGCGGCCATGAGCAGCCCGTACCAGTGGATGGGGAAGCCGGCAATTTCGAAGGCGATGGGATGCATCGGGGGCGGAAAATAGCCCGGGAGCGTTCCCCTGTCACGACCACAACGGAATCCCTCGTCCCCGACCCGTGGTCGAGCAGACTTGTGTTTCGGGATCGATCCGTTGTCCTTTTCTCGCCGCCTCAGATCGTCGGATACTCAGAGCACCAACCTCCGCACCATCGATCGCCAATGGAGTTCCATGGGAACAGACATCTCGGAGACCATCTGGGGGTGAGGCATTTTGCTGTTCCTCACGCAAAGGGCGCAAAGGACGCAGAGGGCGGAGCGAAGTTCTATCGGAGCACTCGTAGGCCTGTCACGTCCTTGGGCCAAGAGTGAAAGGTTTTCAGGGAGCCACGAAGGCACGGAAATGGGGAAGCATGCTTGAACCGGTGACCCCGTGGGCGAGACAGGCTTCGGAAACTTTCTCTCCGTGTCTCTGTGCCTCTGTGAGAGCCATCCGTCCTCGTGGTGTGACCGAAGAGAGCTCCCTGAGGACAGACGTCTCGGAGACTATCTGCCGAATGGGGGGGCCAGGTTTAAGGCTGATCTTTATGGCGCCCAGGTTGCGCACTCTTGCCGCAACGATAGCCTCTTTATTTCACGACCATGCTGGTGAAGGGTGGCACGTAGGCTTGCAGGGTGACGAGCAAGCCCACCAATGCAGCCAGGGCAATGCTATGAAAAAACACATAGCGCAGGATCGCGCCTTCGTGTCCGTACCAATTCGTCGCCGTGCTCGCGACCACGATGCTCTGGGCGTCCACCATTTTTCCCATGACACCACCGGAACTATTGGCGGCTCCCATCAGGATGGGGCTGATTCCAAGCTGTTCCGAGGTGATCTTTTGGAGGCCTCCGAAGAGGACATTGGATGCGGTGTCCGATCCGGTGAGAGCCACTCCCAGCCATCCCAACAGAGTGCCGAAAAACGGGTACAACGCGCCCGTACCGGCGAGAGCGAGTCCGAGCGTGGCATCCGTACCCGAATATTTCGTCACGTAACCCAGCGCCAGCATGGCGGAAATCGTGAGCAACGAATAGCGAACCTTCCACAGGGTTTCGCCGTAAATGGCCGCCATGCGAGCGGGCGAGTGCCCCATCAACGCGCCTGCCAGCAGGGACGCGAGCAGAATGCCCGAGCCCGTCGCCGAAAGCCAATTGAGGGTGAACACGGCCTTTTCGGCCGGGCCGCCCGCCGGTCCGACCGGCGGTGTTCGCAGGACGACCTCATGCAGGCGGGGCACTTTGAAATCGAAGGAAGAGATGGAGTTGAGGGCCTTCTTGATCTCGGGAACCCCCCAAACGAACACGACCAGGCTGAGAATCATCCAAGGCGCCCATGCTTTGAGGAGAACCGTTCGCGGCGGTGACACTTGCGCGGTGACGGGGGGATCCACCGGAGGCACCTTCATTGGTTTCGGCTGCCAGAACTTCAGCAGGATCGAAACCGCTCCCATGGAGACGATGGAAGAAACGATGTCCACGAGCCACGGTCCATGGAAGTTGGACACGAGGTATTGGGGAATCGCGAAGGAGACCCCGGCGGTGAGCGCGGCGGGCCACACGCCCATCATGCCCCGGAATCCGACGAAGGCCCACACGACCCAGAAAGGCACCAGCAAGGAGAAGAAGGGCAGTTGCCGTCCCACCATCTGGGAAAGCTTCATGAGGTCCATGCCCGTGACGTTATGCAACATCACGATGGGAGTGCCGAGTGCGCCGAACGCGACCGGGGCGGTGTTGGCGATGAGCGAGAGCCCCGACGCGGCGAGGGGCTTGAAGCCCAGTTGAATCAGAATCGCCGCCGTCACGGCGACCGGAGTGCCGAATCCCGCCGCGCCTTCGAAAAAGGCGCCGAAACAGAACGCGACCAAAATGACCTGCACGCGTGGATCCGGCGCCAGCGTGCCAAGGCTTCCGCGCAAGACCTCGAAGAGGCCCTTGTCCACGGTGAGGTGGTAGAGAAAGATGAGATTCAGGATGATCCATCCGATGGGGAAAAGTCCGCTGGCGGCTCCGTAGGCCGTGGTGGCCAGCGCGGTGTCGAGCGGCATGCGGTAGGCAAAGACCGCGATTCCGAAGGCCACCGCCAGCCCCAACGACGAGGCCACATGGATGCGCACGTGGCCCAGGGCGATCGCTCCCAGCAAGACCACGACAGGGATCGCCGCCACCAGCGTCGAGAGCCAGGGATGGCCGAGTGGATCGTAATGCTGCGCCCAAGTCATCAGGCTAGCAGTCCACGAACCACCTCGCCGCCATTGACGGTGGGCCGCTCGTCGCGCGAATTATGAAGGTAAGTCAACTTCTCGTGATCGAGTCCCAGCAGGTGAAGAATGGTGGCGTGAATGTCATGCACGTGAGCGCGGTGCTCGACCGCGCGCAGTCCGATTTCGTCGGTCGTGCCGACCGTCACACCGCGTTGGACGCCGCCTCCCGCCATCCAGATGGTGAAGCCCCAAGGGTTGTGGTCGCGTCCCTTGCCTTTTTCGTTGAAAGGAGTGCGGCCGAACTCTCCGCCCCAAACGACCAGGGTTTCGTCCAGGAGTCCCCTCGACTTGAGATCGGTGAGGAGACCCGCGATGGGGATGTCCGTCTCGCGGCAGCGTTTGCCGTGATTATCCTCTAAATCGTTGTGGGCGTCCCAACCGCTGTTGCTGCCGCTGTAGCATTGGACGAATCGAACGCCCCGTTCGACGAGGCGGCGGGCCATCAAGCAGAGGGAACCAAATTTTCGGGTGGGTTCCCGGTCAAGTCCATAGAGGCGTCGAACGGTATCGGATTCGGAAGCCAGGTTGACCGATTCGGGAGCCGCGGATTGCATGCGATAGGCGAGTTCGTAGGAGTCGATGCGAGCGGCCAGTTCGGTGTCCTCGGACTTGTCGGCGCCAAACTGCCTGTTTAACGCGGTTAAGAAATCGAGTTTGTTGCGTTGTTGCCGCGGGCCGATGGTTCGAGGGGGAGCCAAATTGAAGACGGGCGCGCCTTCGGAGCGGAAGTGAGTACCCTGAAAACTGGCCGGCAAGAATCCCGAGCTCCAGTTCTTGGGTCCGCCGACCGGTTCCGCCCCGTCCAGCATGACGACGAACGCGGGCAGATTCTCGTTCGAGGCGCCGAGTCCGTAGGTGGTCCATGCGCCCAGGGATGGGCGCCCGGCCAGGATGTCGCCGGTATTCATCTGGCAAACGGAACCCACGTGATTCAGTCCATCCGCCCAGCACGACCTCAACACGGCGAGATCGTCCGCATGCTTTGCGATTTCCGGATACCAATCGCTCACCCAGAGGCCGCTTTGCCCGTGGCGTTTGAACTGCCGCTTGGAGGGCATCAGCGTGTTGCTCGCGGTGCCCATGGCGGTGATCGGACGTCCGTAACTCTCCGGCATGGGCTGGCCGGCCAGTTGGTCCAACATCGGTTTGGGATCGAACAGATCCAGGTGGCTGGGCCCGCCTTCCATGAAAAGCCAGATGACGGACTTGGCTTTGGCGGCGGCATGGCGGGGGCGTGAGGCCAGAGGTCGCAAGGGATCGACGGGAGTGGCGGCCTGGAGCGGAGCGGCGTCTTTGCCGAGGAGGTAGGACAGAGCGAGTGACCCGAATCCGAATCCCGCGTGGTTCAAGAATTCGCGCCGGGTGGGAGGGCGGAGTCGGAGGGAAGGGTGGCGTGGCGAATTCATTCAGTTGCGGTAAACGAATTCGTTCGCGTTCAAGAGCATGTGGCAGAAATCGACCATGGCTGCTCCGTCGATTCGTTCCGAATCATGAGTGGGATTCAAGCCTGCGGGTTGCGACAGGGGGGCGCGCTCGCGCCATCTGGCTTCCACGATGTGTGTGTGGCTGGCGAAGAATTGCCGGGCCAGAGTTTGTTCCGAAGAAGAGGGACTTCGCCCGAATGCCAATTCGAATGCGGCGTTGACACGTGCCTCGCGGTCTGGACCTCGTGCTTCCCGATAAACTCGCCCGGCGAAATGTTCGGCCCATTGCAAGGATAAGGAACTGTTCAGCAGATTGAGGGCTTGTCCCGCGTTGACGGTGAGGTTGCGGCGGCCGCACGATTCGTGGGTGTCCGGCATGTCGAAGGATTCAAACAGCGGGTAGCGCAGATTTCTGCGAACGAAGACATACACACTGCGGCGATGGTGATCCCCTTCGGATTTCGGAACGCGCCACCCGCCGCGCGTGTCCATGCCGGACGGCAGTTCGGGAAAGACGCTGGGCCCTTCCATCCGGCGGTCGAGCAGTCCTGACACTGCCAGCGCCGAGTCGCGAATGGATTCACCCTCGAGGCGTTGCCGCGGGAAGCGCCAGAGCCGGCGATTGTCCGGGTCTCGTTGGGCGGCGTCGGCCCGGTTGTCCGAACTTTGCCGGTAAGTGGTGGAGGACATGATCAAGCGATGCATGGCCTTGATGCTCCAGCCCGATTGGATGAATTCCGAGGCGAGCCAATCTAATAGCTCGGGATGAGACGGTCGTTCCGCCGCCATGCCAAAGTCGCTGGTGGTGGCGACGAGTCCGCGTCCAAAGTGGTAATGCCAGAGACGGTTGACCATGACGCGGGCGGTCAGGGGATTGTCCGGCGAACTGAGAATCTTCGCCAAAGCGGCGCGGCGCCCGCTGGAAGGGGCGGCTTGCGATTTGGAAATGGAGACGGGCTGGGCGTCCAGAATCTGCAAGTAACCCGGGGTGATTTCCTCCTTGGGCGCGTCGTAGATGCCTCGATGGAGCAAATGAGTCTTGGGAGCGGAAGGGGCGACGTCCGTCATGCCCGCCGTCACGGCCAATTCTCCCGGATGCAGGGAGGCGAACTGCGCCAGATCTTTCTTGAGCGATTCCCAGCGCCGCTTGTCGTCCCCTTTGAGGCGGCCCGCCACCACGGAAGCGGGCGCGATATATTGGTGGGAGGATGGATCGATGTATTGTTTGGCTTTGTGGACCATTTGCCATTCGAACGCAGTTCGCTGATCGCCTGGTTTCTGCAAGGCGGCCTGGATTTCGGCCGGATACTTTTCGATGAAATCGTTGAGGATGGCTTTGCGATGCGGCGCTTCGAGGGCCGCCATTTCCTGGCGCAACGCCCGGGTTTTCGTTTCCCACTCGTTCAGGCGGGCTTGATGGGATGCGGCTTGATCCGGGCTTGCCAGCACGAGGTTGTCCGCCGCTCCGGTGTTTGCGAAGAAGGCCTGCAGCCGGTAGTAGTCGGACTGCAAGATGGGATCGGTTTTATGGTCGTGACAGCGGGCGCAAGCGTAGGTCATCCCACTGAAGACGGCTCCCACGGTGTCCGTGATGTCGTTGAGAATTTCCTGGCGTCGCTGCATCAAGTTCCGGGCGTTGCTTTCGTCCGGATAGTGACGGTTAAAGCCGGTCGCGATGAGGGCGTCCGCGTTGCCGGGGAACAGTTCGTCCCCCGCGATTTGTTCCTGGAGGAAGCGGGGGTAGGGCTTGTCCTGGTTGAAGGAGCGGATGACGTAGTCACGGTAGCGCCAAGCGTTCGGGCGTGTTTCATCTGCTTTAAAACCTTCGCTTTCGGCGTATCGAGCCAGATCGAGCCAATGCCTGGCCCAGCGTTCGCCATAGGCCGGAGAGGCGAGCATGCGATCGACCGCGTTTTCGAAGGAGAACGGCGAAGGATCCGATTCGAAGGCCGCGAGTTCCGCGGGAGTTGGCGGCAAACCCAACAAATCAAGGGAGGCTCGACGCAACAAAACCCGGCGCTCGGCGTCGGGGTTCAGCGGCAGGCCCAGCTCGGCTAGAGATGCTCCGATGAACGCGTCGATGGGATTTCGGAACCGGCGCTGATCCATGGCGGATGCAGGGGGTGCCGGTCGGATGACTTTTTGGAAGGCCCAATGTTCGCGCTGTTGGGGCGTGAATCGGGGGGCGGCATCGCCTGCGCGCGCGAGGGTCGCGGCGGCGCCGACGCCCAGGAGGCAGAGGGCGCGAAGTGCTGCAACAGCGCGAAAGTTCATCCAGGACCCAAGGGCTGATTTCCGATGAGTGTGGTCTCGATTGGGACGGGAAGTAAATACCGTTATTGAAGCGGGGTGAGATTGAAATGGCGGACCCTTGAAGAGCTGAACGGGCCGCGCTGCCGCCATCGCTGCCGCTCGACGGTGCATCCCGATGTTGCCGGTGATGCAGGTAGGGCGCGTCCGTCCCGGCGCGCCGCCGGAGCATGATGTTTTGCATCCCGTGGGCGGCGGGCTGGGACAGGCCCGCCCTACCAACAACATCGGGATACACGGGCCGCTCGAAGTGGCGCAAGATTGGGCGTGACCGCGGGTTCGAGGCCGCCTACCTTCAGCGACCCAATCAATTCCAATTATGAAGAACCATATCCCGGCCGGGATTTTCGGCAGATGGATTGGCCTTTCGCTGGTCATGGCGACCTCGGGTATCCAAGCGCAGGTTGTGATTGAGTTCGACTACACTCTGGACACCGGGAGTTTTTTCACGGATGCCTCGCGCCGGGCGGTGCTGACGAAGGCGGCTCAAGATCTGGTGTCACGACTTGGGGATTCCCTTTCGGCCATCACTCCGGGCGGGGGCAACACCTGGTCGGCGACCTTTAATCATCCGGGCTCCGGGACTTCAACCAGCGTCAGCGACCTCACCATTTCAACCGGAGTTCTGAAAGTTTATGCCGGCGCCTATGATATCTCGGGAAGCGCCATCGGGGTCGGAGGGCCCGGAGGATTCAGTGCATCCGGAACTTCCGGGTTCTTGGCTGACGTCAGCAAACGTGGCCAAACAGGGGCGCCCGCCGACGACTTCGGAAGGTGGGGAGGCAGCATCGCATTCGATTCGTTGACGACGTGGTATTTCGACTCGGATGTGTCCACCTCCGCGGATCTGCCGTCGGGCTCGTTCGACTTTTATTCCGTGGCGATTCATGAGTTGGGGCATTTGCTGGGTTTGGGGACTGCTGCTTCCTGGACGGGCCGTGTGTCGGGCGGCCAGTTTACCGGTGCTCAGTCCGTCGCGGTCCATGGGGGAAACGTTCCTTTGAATGCGGGGGGGATCACTGGGCAGAAAACACGATGAGCCGGTTGCCGGGAACGGCCACCTTCCAAGAAGCAGCCATGGACCCCGATATCTCGAATGGACAGAGGAAATTCTTCACCGATCTCGATTTTGCGGGATTGTCGGATGTGGGCTGGCAAGTCACGGCGGTTCCCGAGCCGGCGGAAACGACGTTTGCCGTCGGCATTCTGGTGGGGATGGCTTATGGCGCATGGCGGTGGCGGGGACGTCCGGGAATGCACAGCCAGAGCCGGGGCCGATCCTGACGCCGCTTCGGTATTCATTCACTTCAAGCGAGTTTGATCGCACCCCACCGGGAAGGGTCTCATTGGAGGATCGCAGGTTTCATTCCGTGCAGCGGTTGCTCTCCAAGGAGGGCTTGGCGCGGCTTGCCCGGGCTCGAGTCTGTGTGATCGGGATGGGAGGCGTGGGGTCGTGGGCGGTCGAAGCCTTGGCTCGCTCGGGAGTGGGTACGTTGAGGCTGGTCGACCTGGACGAGATCTGCGTTTCCAATGTGAACCGTCAGGTTCACGCCATCGAGGATCAGGTGGGGAAGAGTAAAGTCCAAGCCATGGCTCAGCGGGTGTTTTCCATTCACTCGAATGCCAAGGTGGAGGCGCTGGAAATGTTCTACGCTTCCGAAACGGAGGAATCCATCTTGGAAGGCGGCGTTCAGGCTGTGGTGGATGCCATTGATTCGGTTCCGAATAAATGTCGCTTGGCACGGGCCTGCCTTCGCCGGAACATCCCTTTGGTCATTTCGGGCGGTGCGGGGGGGCGAACGGACCCGGCCCGGATTCGGCTGGGGACCCTGGCCGAGGCGAGTCATGATCGATTACTGGCCGGGGTCCGGCGCCGGCTCCGCTTGGAATGCACTGCGGAAGAACATGAGAAGCTGCTTCGATTGCCCTCGGTGTATTCGGTGGAACCCGTGCTCGCCCCGGCGGGCGAGTTGTGCGATACCGGCGCCGCGGGACGCAACTGCGAGAGTGGTTACGGTTCGTTGGTGACGGTGACAGGCGCCTATGGATTCATGGCCGCGGCCTGGGTGATCCGGCGGTTGGCGGAAGTCAGGTAGCGGTGAGCATGGTGAAAGTCGGGATCGAATTTATGATGAGAATTTTTTGGGCTGCTTTGGCAATGGGATGGACGGGGATCGTCCCGCACGCCGCGCTTTACACGGAGCGCGTTTTTGGACCGGAGATTAAGACCGGCAATTACAAACATCCTTCCACCGTGACCGAACTGGACAACGGCGATTTGCTGCTGGCCTATTACGGCGGCGGAGGGGAGTACGAGCAAGCCACAGCGATCTTCGGATCCCGCCTGCCTCGGGGATCGAAGCGGTGGTCGGCCCCGGTCTCGATCGCTTCAAACCCCGTGTATTCGATGGGGAATCCTGTCCTGTGGAACTCACCCCAGGGCGAAGTTTGGTTGTTTTTCGTGGTCAGGCCTGGAGCCACATGGTCCACCTCCCGCATCGGGGCAAAGATTTCCAAGGATCGGGGCCGCACCTGGAGCGATGCATTCATGGTGACGTTTGACGAGGGGACCATGGTGCGAAGCCGTCCGATCGTGTTGTCCGACGGCCAGTATTTGCTTCCGATTTATCATGAAACGGGGGCGGACACGGAGCGAACGGGATCGGATACCACCTCACTTTTTTTGAAGTTCGATCCCAAGACGAGGCAGTGGGGCCGGTCGAACAAGGTGTTTTCCCGGATGGGGAATTTGCAAGCGGCTGCGGTCGAGCTTTCACCCGGGCGGTTGCTGGCTTTATGCCGACGAGGAGGGGACTATGAGCCTGGGGACGATGCTTTTGTGGTGCAGACGGAGTCTTCGGATGGGGGTCGCACGTGGTCGCCTGGGGTTGAGACTGGGTTTCCGAATCCGAATGCCTCGGTGGAGTTGATCAAATTGCAGAGTGGGAATCTGCTTTTCATTTACAATCCGAGCATGAATGACCGGACGCCGTTGCTGGCTCGATGGTCCGGGGATGGCGGGAAGACATGGCCGCGCGAGCTTGTTTTGGCGGATGGCGCGGGCGATTTTGCCTATCCGACGGCGATTCAAGGAAAAGACGGCAGGATTCATGTGACCTACACCTCGGACGAACGAACGGTGATTCGGCGGGCCCAGTTTTTAGAATCGGACTTGCGATAGGCCGGGGCTTGACAGATCGAAGGTTGTTGTTAACATCACAATCATTATCAACTTACTTATGATTAAGTCTGATTTAGATGCGGAAGTGACTCATAACGAGAAAATTAAGAGTGCGATTCCGACGCTTGCTGGGACGATTGCGGCGACCTTATCGGATCCTTCCAAGGATCATTTTTCGGACGATGACCAGCAGTTCATCAAGTTCCATGGCATTTATCAGCAAGATGATCGGGATCTGCGGAAGACGGGCAAGAGGTTCATGCTGATGGTTCGAGGGCGCATTCCCGGCGGGGTGATGACTTCCCAGCAATGGATGGTCTTCGACGATCTCGCGTCCCGGCACGGCAACAACACGCTGCGGATCACCACGCGGCAGAGCATTCAGTTTCACGGTGTGGTGATGTCAGGGCTGGGGCCATTGATCAAGCAGATCAACGAGAGTTTGCTTTCCACGCTGGCGGCTTGCGGGGACGTGAATCGCAATGTCATGGCGTCGCCCACTCCGGCTTCCACGGCGGCGAGGGTTGAGGTGCTGGCCGATTGCCGCCGCGTGGCGGAAGCGTTGGCTCCTCGGACCAAGGCCTACCACTCCATCTGGATCGATGGGGTCCAGTTGAATCTGGAATCCCTTGAGAACAAATCGTTCGTCGATCCACTCTACGGAGCCACTTATCTGCCGCGGAAATTCAAGTCCGCTTTCGTCATTCCTCCGGTGAACGACATGGATGTGTTCACGAACGACCTGGGCTTCATTGCCATCGTGGAGAACGGAAAACTTGCGGGTTACAATCTCGCGGTCGGGGGCGGCATGGGACGTTCCCATGGCAACGAAGCGACTTATCCGCGGTTGGCGAGCGAGTTGGGGTTTCTGCCGCGCGAACGCGTGATTGACATCGCCAAGGCGGTTCTCACCTTTCACCGGGATTTCGGCGATCGCACCGACCGGAAGCACGCGCGGTTGAAGTATGTGGTGGAGGAAAAGGGAGCGGCCTTCGTGAAAAACGAAATCGAGCAGCGGGCGGGATTCAAGCTCGAACCGGCGCGGCCTTACCGCTTCGAATCCACCGGCGATACCTACGACTGGCAGAGAGACGTTCAGGGATCCTGGTTCGTCACGCTTTATGTCCAGACCGGGCGGGTCAAAGACACGGCGGAATGCAGGATGAAGACCGGACTGCGAAGCGTGGCCGAGCAGTTTCCCGGCATCGAGTTTCGACTGACCGGCAATCAAAATGTGATTCTTGCGGGCATCAGCGACGCAGACCGTCCCCGCATTGAGAACGTCCTGGCCGCTCACGGAGTGAGGACGTCTCAACAAGCCTCGGTGCTGCATGCCGCTTCCATGGCCTGCCCCGCGTTGCCGACCTGCGGTCTGGCTTTGGCGGAGTCGGAGCGGATGCTGCCGGGTTTGGTGGATCGCATCGAGGCCCTGTGCGCCAAGGCGGGCTTGGCGGGCGAGGAGATTGTGATTCGATCCACAGGATGCCCCAACGGTTGCGCGCGGCCTTACATGGCTGAGATTGCGTTCGTGGGCAAAGCGCCCGGACGTTACCAGGTTTGGGTGGGTGGCAATGTCGCCGGAACCCGGCTGAATCGAGTCTGGAAGGATGTGATGAAAGAAGCGGAGCTCGAAAAAGAACTCGAGCCGGTGCTCAATCGCTTTGCGAAGGAACGGCTGAAAAACGAGCGTTTTGGCGACTGGTGCGATCGGGTGTTGTTGCCGTCCAGCGTCATTTCCTGAACTTCATCCTCACGAAACCTTCAAGCATCCCCTCCTTGCCGTCTGTGCTGACATGACAACCATGACCCTGACTCCCGAGGAAATCGCGGAGGCCAATCGAACCTTGTCCGGAGCGGTGCCTGCGGAGACCATTCGCTGGGCGCTCAATCTCTTTCCCGGCGCCGCGATTGTCTCCACCAATTTTCGCCCCTTCGAGGCGGCGTTGCTTCATCTCTGTGTGGAGGCCGATCCGGACATCCCCGTCTTGTGGGTGGATCACGGTTACAACCGTCCGGCCACCTACCGGCACGCGGAGGAGTTGCGGCGGAGGCTGAACCTTAATTTGAAATCCTATGTTCCTCGCATGACGGCGGCCCATCGGGACGCGGTGTTCGGTCCGGTGCCGAGTCCCGATGATGAGGCGGCGCTGCGCGAGTTTAGCGCGGTGATGAAATTGGAGCCCTTCCGGCGGGGCATGAGCGAGCTCGCGCCGCAAGTGTGGTTCACGGCCTTGCGGAAGGTTCAGAATCCCAACCGCGCCGGGCTCGACATCGTCTCTTGGGACAGCCATTTCAGCACGGTTAAAGTCAGTCCGCTCTTTTACTGGTCCGACGCGGAGGCGGAGCGTTATCTCCAGGCGCACCAACTGCCCAACGAATGGGATTATGCCGATCCTGCCAAGGCCGACGAAAAGCGGGAATGCGGGCTTCATGCCGCCTGGGGCAAGCAAGCGGTGGCGGGGCGGACGGCTTAACCCGCCGGCCTTTTCATCCGAAATTCCTTTCCAATGTCCTCGTTTCATCTTGATCACCTGCAGTACCTTGAAACGGAGTCCATCCACGTCATGCGCGAGGTCGCGGCGGAGTTCGAGCGGCCCGCCCTGCTTTTTTCCGGTGGGAAAGACTCCATTTGTTTATTGCGCCTGGCGGAGAAGGCGTTCCGTCCTTCGGACATCCCGATGCCGTTCTTGAACGTGGACACCGGGCATCACTTTCCGGAATTGAACGAATTTCGCGATCACCGGGCGGGCGAGTTGGGCGCGAAGCTCATTGTGCGCAAAGTCGAGGAGGCGATCGCCGCGGGCGTGGCTGTGCCGAATCCGGGCGAAGTCAGCCGCAACCGGCTGCAGATCCCCACGCTCCTTGCGGCGGTGGAGGAGTTTCGATTCGATTGCTTGATTGGCGGGGCCCGGAGAGACGAGGAGAAGGCACGCGCGAAGGAGCGTTTCTTCAGCTTTCGTGACGCCTTTGGCCAGTGGGACCCCAAGAATCAGCGGCCCGAGATTTGGAATCTTTACAACGCGCGTGTGAACCCTGGCGAGCACATGCGTGTCTTTCCGCTCTCGAACTGGACCGAGATGGATGTTTGGGAGTACATCAAACGCGAGCGCCTGGCGGTGCCGACCATTTATTTCAGCCACGAGCGGGATTGTGTTCGACGCGGCGGACAGTGGCTTCCGGTCACGACCTTGATGCCTCCGAAACCCAAGGAAGAGGTCAAAAGGCTCGTCGTGCGCGTGCGCACCATCGGCGATATCATCAGCACCGGCATGGTGGAGAGTCCGGCGGACAGCGTTGAAGACATCATCGCGGAAATCGCCGCCGCGAGGGTGACCGAGCGGGGTTCACGCGCGGACGACCGCGCCAGCGAAGCCGCCATGGAAGATCGCAAGAAACAAGGTTATTTCTGATTCCCAGACCATGTCTCATCCCGCTTCCCATCCCATCGAGATCCTGCGCTTCAACACGTGCGGATCCGTCGATGACGGCAAGTCCACGTTGATCGGGCGCTTGCTCTACGACTCCAAATCTCTGATGGAGGATCAATTGGAGGCGTTGGAACGTTCCGCCGACATCACGGGCGGGGGCCAGATCAATTTGGCCAACTTGACCGATGGATTGAGGGCCGAGCGCGAGCAAGGCATCACCATCGACGTGGCCTACCGTTATTTTGCCACCCCCCGGCGGAAGTTTATCGTGGCCGACACGCCGGGGCACGTTCAATACACTCGAAACATGGTCACGGGTGCCTCCACCGCCAATCTGTCGGTGGTTCTGGTGGATGCCCGCGCCGGGGTGACTGAACAAAGCCGCCGCCACACCTACATCGCCTCGTTGCTTCGCATCCCTCACCTCGTCATCGCCGTCAACAAGATGGACCTGGTGGATTGGAGCGAGGCCCGGTTTCAAGAAATCCGAGACACCTTCGAGGAATTCCTGCCGTTGCTCGACATCAAGGACGTGAAGTTCATTCCCATGAGCGCCCTGAACGGGGACAATGTGGTGGATTTCTCGCGCCACACTCCCTGGTACAACGGACCGACCTTTTTGGGGCATCTGGAAACGGTCCACATTGCCAGCGACTGGAACCTGCACGGTTTGCGCTTCCCGGTTCAGTGGGTCAACCGTCCGCATAACCCACGTGATCCGCGTCTCCACGATTTTCGTGGATTGAGCGGGCAGATTGCCGGGGGGACGGTCAAGGTGGGGCAAAGAATCATGCTGCTGCCGAACGGCCTCAAGACCACCGTGAAGGAAATCTGGACTTCCGACGGTTCCTTGAACGAGGCATTTTGCCCGCAAAGCGTCACCCTGGTGTTGCAGGACGATGTGGACGCCAGCCGCGGCGACATGGTGGTGGATCTTGCCCATTTGCCGGGCATGAGCCAGGAGTTGCACGCCCGAGTATGCTGGATGCACTCCCGGCCGTTGCAGCGCGGCCGCAAGTTTTTCCTGAAGCACACGACTCAGACGGTCCAGGCGGTGGTGACGGACATTCCGGAGCGGATCCACATTCAGACCTTCGACGAGGAACCTGATCCCGCCGAGTTGGCCATGAATGACATCGGGGAAATCCGCATCAAGACCGCCAGGCCCGTAATTTTTGACGGGTACGGCACCAACCGATTGACCGGTTCGTTCATTCTGATTGAACAGGGAGCCAATGCGACTGTCGCCGCCGGCATGCTGCATCCCCCCACCGCGCCCGTCCGGCCGGAGTACAACGATTTCGCGATTTGACTTTGGCGGGCATGGAATCGATTCCGGCACCCGATTGCCATTTCCTCAACGCGGCCCAAGGCTGGCTCGAACTGGGCAACGCGGCGGAGGCGAGGCTTGAATGGCGGGGCGTCTCGGAAACGCACCAAAGTCATCCCGAGGTCATTGAGACGCTCTGGCGCATTCAAGCCGCCGAAAAGGAATGGGACGAAGCCTTGCTGACCGCACAACGCCTCGTGGACCATTCACCGGGGTCTCCCAGCGGTTGGATTCATCAGTCCTACACCCTGCATGAATTGCGACGCACGCAGGACGCCCACGACAAACTGGTCCGGGTGGCCAAGCGGTTCGACACGATTTCGACGATTCCCTACAATCTTGCCTGCTATCAGTGTCAGCTCGGTGACCTTGATGCCGCCCGGAATTGGCTCGAGCGGGCCATGAAGATTCAAGGGCGCGATTCCATTCGCGAGATGGCACTTACGGATGCGGATCTCAAGCCGCTTTGGCCCGAGTTGCGAAACCTTTAGCGGCTTTTGGTGTTCTTTTCTTCGCCCGCCCCGGGAGATTCCGTCGGCATGGCCGACGATCTCGAACCGCGGAGCGATGAGAGGCCTATGGTGACTCCACTCTCACCCGCGGAAGCGGCGGAACTTTTTCAACGCCTGCTGCAGAACATCGAGCAGGTCATTCGGGGCCAAACCGCCGCGCTGCGCAAGATCCTTGCCGCCCTTGCCAGCGACGGCCATGTGTTGCTCGAAGATTTCCCCGGCACCGGCAAAACGACGCTGGCCAAAGCGCTGGCCCGGTCTGTCTCCGCCCGCTACAAGCGCGTGCAATTCACGCCCGACCTCCTGCCGAGCGACATCCTCGGCGTCTCCATCTATCATCAGCGCGACCAAACGTTCCACTTTCGAGAAGGTCCGGTGTTCACGGAAATTCTGTTGGCCGATGAAATCAACCGGGCTTCCCCGCGGACTCAATCCGCCTTGCTGGAGGCGATGGGTGAGGGCCAGGTCAGTGTGGAAGGTGACCGGCGGGCGCTGCCGCCGCTGTTCTTCGTCATCGCCACCCAGAACCCGGTCGAATTCCGCGGCACTTATCCTCTGCCGGAAGCGCAGATGGACCGCTTCGCGCTCAAATCGTCCCTGGGTTATGTAAGTCCGGAGGCCGAAGCTGAAATTCTCGCCCGGCAGACGGAGTCGCATCCGTTGGATTCCTTCGAACCGTGTGCCACGGTGGATGAGATTCTGGCATTGCGCGGAGCGGTCCGGCGGGTGCGAGTCTCGAGTGAAATGCGCCGTTACATGGTGGATCTCGCCTCCGCCACCCGCACTCGTCCGGGGGTTCAGCTGGGTGCCGGACCGCGCGCCTCGCTGGCCTGCGGCATCGACACTCAGGAATCGCTTTTGGATCTGATGTTCCTGGGGCCGCGCGCCATTCACCTCACGACGGGGCGTGGGGTGGCTCATGTGGAGCACGCCCTGACGCACCTGGCGGCGGTCCGCGCGCAGCCCGGGGCGGGGTTCGCCACACTCGAATCCCTGGTGCTCAGACACGCGCAGGAAATGTGCGGCTGTCTGCTAGTGCTGCTTCATTGGGATGAGTCGCGCGCATCCTTGGCCCGCCGGCTCGAGGCGTTGCGAATGCCTCTGTTGATCCTCGTGATCACCCCTCGTGGGCGAACCCTTGAAGGTCCGGATCGCACCGAGGGGGGAACGCGCATCGTGAAGCTCGTGAGTGGAGACATCGAGGCGGGTTTGCGTCAGCTTACAGGATTTGGATTATGATCAGCACCCCCATCGGACTGGCCGGTTTGGGCCTTGCCTTCTGGGGCTGGCAGACGGGGTTGTTTTGGGTGGGGTTGTTGGCGGGACTGGGATTGGAACTGACCCGGTTGGTGCGCCAACCCTGGCAATTCACCCAGAAGGACCTCGACCAGATCTGGAATTTTTGTGTGGTCCTCTTTTTGGCGTCCATCGTGTTCGCGTTCCTGCTGGGCGAAGGCGGGAATGCGCTGGCTGATGTGGCGAGGGAGAACTCCGCCGCGCATCGATTGGAGGCGTTTCGCAAGAGCGCCCAAACCATGGTCACCATTCTGAGCTGGCTGCCCCTGTCGTTTCTTCCCATCTTGGCGGCGCAGGCGTTGGGCAACCGGACGGGCATGGATTGGAGCACCTTTTCCTGGTGGCTGCGCTTGCAAAGGTCTGGGGCGTCTTCGGGTTCAAGTCCGGGCGTGGATGTCACGTGGCCCTTTTTTGCACTGTGTTTGTTCGCTTCGAGTGCGGGTAATCACCGGTCCCTCGATTTTCCGATTGGATTCGGTCTGCTGCTCGCCTGGGCGCTCGGTTCGCAACGCCCCCGGCATTACCGCCCGGCGATGTGGGCTGCGTGCCTGGCCACCGCGATAGTGGTTGCGGGCGGGCTTTATCTTGGTTTGCGAGGTTTGCAGGAGCTGGATCAAAAACTTCAGGCGGCGCTGGGAGCGCACTTATCCGGGAAAAAGGGGTTTGATCCCCGACAAACCCGGACGGCGCTCGGAACGATTGGGCGAGTCAAGACGTCCGGCGCGATTCTGATGCGAGTCCAAGGCCCTCAAGTTTTGCTGCGCGAGGCCAGTTACAACGGCTTTCGCCACGTGCAGTGGTCGGCGCCCAGACAGGTCTTTTCCGGGGTGTTCGCCCAGCAGGACCCGGGGTCGTGGCGTCTGCTGGACCGTCGGGCTTCGCGAGCCTCCGTCCGTGTCCTGCGTCATGCGGCCGAGGACAAATCACTTCTGGCGGTTCCTCAGGGTGCGGTCGAAATCGAGCGACTCCCGGTCGGCCAGCTCGAAACGAATGCCCTCGGCGTGATTCAAATCAGCGATGCGCCAGGGTTCCTCCAGTACGACGCCTTTTTCGATCCTGGGTTCACGGTCGAAAGCCATCCGGACGCGCAGGATGTGGAGGTGCCGGAGATCGAGAAACCCGCCTTGCGAGCCTTGATTGAGGAGGCAGGATTGGACGGGTTGGACGCGTCTTAAACGGTCGAAAAGCTGGGGCAGTTTTTTTTCACGCGGTTTCGCTACAGCACCTGGATCGAGGGAGCGTCGGAAGGAGGAACCAACACCACTCCTGTGGCCCGATTCCTGACTCAAACGCGTTCTGGACATTGCGAATACTTTGCCACCGCCGCGGCGCTGGTATTGCGTGAGTTGGGGATTCCCGCGCGCTACATCTCGGGTTACTCGATGCAGGAAAAACGCGGCGAGGAATGGCTGGTGCGGGGACGGCACGCGCATGCCTGGACCTTGGCCTGGGTGGACGGAGTCTGGCGGGAGATTGATCTCACGCCGGCCTCGTGGGTTGAGATGGAGTCGGCGAGGGCACGTTTTTGGGAGAAGTTGGGCGACGGGTTTTCGGCGGTAAGACTCTTTATTTCCAAAGTTCGATACGGCGATGGCGAATGGAAGGGCGCCATCCCGTGGCTCATGCTCCTGGTGCTCGCTTATGCCGGTTGGCGAGTGTACTCGGGAAAGCAATGGAAGAGGAATGAGCCGTCCGTCCACGCGGTCCAACGAGGCCTTTTCCCCGGCCAGGACTCTGAATTTTATCGAGTGGAACGGAGCATGGAGGAAGCGGGACTTCCTCGCCGTCCAGGCGAGACCCTGGAACAATGGCTGCGCCGCTTAGGGGACGGAGATCGAGCATCGGCGGCGGAGCTGCAATCCATGCTGGACCTCCATTACCGGCTGCGATTTGACCCGGGGGGATTGACGCCACCGGCGCGGGCCCGGCTGCGAGAGCAAGTCGGGGCATGGGAGGCGAAGCGGACACGCGGAAAGCCTTGAACCCGCGTTTTCCTTGATCGACCATCCCGTCGCTTCGACCTCCATGGAGAAATCCGTTTCCAAGCTCGGACGGGTGCCGAACCCTCCCGCGGGGGAATCGGAAGCGCCGAGCGCCCCGAGCATCCCGAGGGCTCCGCGCTCGATTCGGAAAGGGAGTTCATTGCAATCCCTGTTGGATGCTGAGGCCATTGCGTGCTTGGCCAACAATCTCCGATGGGCTTGGTCGGCATTCCCTCGGCGGCATTTTTGCGAACTCGCCCATCAAGGCCTGGAGTCCCTGGGCATCATGGACCGCGGGGGACACTTGGCGGAGGTGCTGCGCCGGTGCCTGCCCGCGCGATATGACCAAGCCATCGAATGCCTTCTCCGATCGCTGACACCGCCCCTGAGGATCACGGAGGACGCCGGGTTGGGCGTCTTCTTTTATCTTCCTCATGTGTGTTTTGTGGCCAAGTTCGGACTTGATCCTGAGGGCAATGGGGGAACGGATCCTTTTGAAATTTCGATGCGCGCTCAATACGCGTTGACTCGGCGGTTTACCGCCGAGTTTTCGATGCGCCCTTTTCTGATCCAGGAGCCACGCCGAACGATCGCCCGACTTCTCCAATGGACGCGCGATCCCGATCCGCACGTGCGCCGGTTATGTTCAGAGGGATCGCGTCCGCGTCTTCCGTGGGCGTGCCGGATTCCTGAGTTCGTGCGCGATCCGAGCCCGACGCTGCCGATTTTGGAATCGCTCAAGGATGACCCTGAACTTTATGTGCGGCGAAGCGTGGCCAATCACATCGGGGACATCGCCAAGGATCATTTGGGGCTGGCGCTGGGACTTTGCGAGCGGTGGCTCGAGGGGGCGAGTGCGGAACGGCGCTGGCTGATTCGTCATGCGCTCCGGCATCCCGCGAAGCAAGGCGTCCCTCGCGCGCAGAACATCCGAAAAAAGGCCGAATCGTCGCCGAGTTCCTGATTAGGAACGAAGTTTCCGTGTCAACTTGGCGGCGTAAGCGCCGTCGGTGTCGCACTGTCCGGGCAGCAATTCGCGTTCGCTTTCGAGCGCGTAATCGGGGTGCCGTGCCAGGAAGGCTGACACGTTCTCCTGATTTTCCTCCGATTCGATGCTGCACGTGCTATAGACCAGGGTGCCGCCGGGTTTCAGCAAGGGGGCCGCCTGGTCAAGGATCTCTGCTTGCAAGTTGACCAGACGCTCGATCTCGCTCGGACGAATGCGCAGCCTGACTTCAAGCCGCCGGCGCATGACTCCGGTGTTCGAACATGGGGCATCCACCAGAATGCGATCGAACGCGGTGTTCAATTCCGGGAAGACCACGCAGTCCGATTTGGTGGCATGGACGATCGTGGCACCGAGACGGGCGCAATTCTCGCGCAGCAACGGCAACCGGTCGAAGGCCCGGTCCTGCGCCGCGATTTGGCCGCGATTCTCCATCCGTTGGGCGATGAAGGTCGATTTGCCGCCCGGCGCCGCGCACAGGTCGAGCACGGCTTTTCCCGGGCGTGGGTCCAAGAGGATCACCGAAAGCAGCGTGCTGGGGTCCTGGATATAAAACCAGCCATCCTTGAAGCTGTTCAGGCGGGCCAGGGGAGGAGACTTCTTGAGACAAAAAACAAGGTTTTCTCCCGTCCAATCGTAGGTGCGGAAGTCGTAGTCCACCCCCTCCTCGCGCCAACGTTCCACCAATTTCTCAGGAGTTGTTTTCAGCGTGTTGATGCGCGCGAACACTCGGGCCGGCGTATTGTTGGCCGCCAGGATGGCGCGTGTTCGTTCTGTTCCAAACTTGCTTTGCCAGCGTTCAACCAGCCAGGGGGGATGCGAATAAGCGGTGGCGGGATCCTCAATCTCCAGTTCCCTTAACTCCGCGGCCAGGGTTTCCCGGTCACGCAGGGCCTGGCGGAGAATGGCGTTGACGAAGCCGGACTGCGGTCCGAAGCCAAGCTCCCGCGCTTGCTGGACTGCTTGATCCACGGCGGCGTGAGGCGGCACGCGGTCGAGGTGAAAGATCTGAAAGAACGCGACGCGCAAAATGGTCTGCAAGGTTCGCTTTTGCTGGGGCTGGCGGGCATAACGCGCGAGGATCCAGTCCAGGCGGGCGCTCCAACGGGCGACCCCGAAAACCAACTCGCGGCACAGCGCGCGGTCGGGACCGGGGAGCCCCGACTGATCGAGTTTGGCGTCCAGGCGATCTTCGAGAAACTCGCCGGAAGGGTCACGCGCGAGAAGCTCCACGGCAATTTGTCTTGGCCTTTCAACTGGCACGCCCGTATCATCTCCGTCTGTCCATGGGCAGGCGAGAGAATTGGATCCATTACCTATGAGAGAAGAGTTCGACAAGCTGGTGGCGGCGGGGAAGATTGGGCGGCACCATGTGGAGCCGTTGATCACGCTGGTGCAGGGCGGCTATTGCATGCACCGCAGTTGGGGGTTTGGGAAGATTACCACCGTGGACACGGTGTTTTCCCGGGTCACGGTGGATTTTCACGGCAAGCCGGGCCATTCGATGGACTTGGCGTTCGCGGTCGACTCCCTCAAGGCCATTCCGGCCGCGCATGTGCTGGCCCGCAAGGCTTCGGATCTGCACGGTTTGCGCCAGATGGCGGCGTTGCATCATTTGGACTTGATCAAGCTGGTTGTGGAGAGCTACGGCGGGAAGGCCACCCTCGATCAGATTCAGTCCGTTCTTGTTCCAGAAGTGATCACGGAGGACTGGAAGAAGTGGTGGGAGGCGGCCAAGCGGGAGTTGAACAAGGACGGCCATTTCCAGGTACCCGCCAAAAAGTCAGAGCCGATTACGTATCAGGCGAAGGAAACTTCGCTGCAAGACCGGCTCATGTCGGATTTTCGGGCCGCCAAAGGGCTGAAAGCCAAGCTGGCGGTGGGCTACGAGGTTCAGAAATGCCTTGCGGACATGAGCGACGCGGCCTCGGCGGTCCGCGATGTGCGAGCCGCATTGAACGCCGACATCCAGTCGCATCAGCGCACGATGCCGGCCCTGGCTCTGGAAGCCATTTTCTTGCGTGACGAGCTGGCCGCGACCGCTTCCGTCGCGACTGGCGCGGACGAAATCGCCTCCCAAGCCGTTTGGGCACAGCATTCGAAGTTGGCGCCATTGTTGGAACTCATGCCGGCCGCCAAGCATCGCCGCGCGTTGCAATCCTTTCTCAAGGCCAATCCAGCCGGGTGGGAGGAGGCGGTGCTGGGCCTTCTCAATGCCGTTACGGCCAAACTCTGCGGGGAATGCGCCAGCCTCCTCATTCAGGAGGGCAAGTTGCTCTCCCTCAAGGATACGCTCGCACGCTTGATCAGTCATCACCAGGCCAGCAGCGAATTGCTGCTCTGGCTGGCCAAGGAACGTTCGGACGCATTCGCCGACATTCTGGGGCCGGAGGTGTTCCGCGCCATGCTCACCGCGATGGAGCGGGATCAATTCAACGAGAAAAAGTCGAACCGGCTGCGCGACTTCATCCTCGACGACCATGACCTTTTGGTCGAATTGATCGGAACCGCCGATATCGAGGTGATTAAAGATCTCACGCGGGCGCTTCAGCTTTCGCCGAGCTTCGATGACATGGACAAGCGGTCGCTCCTCGCTCGCATCGTGAAGAGTTACCCGGCCATTCAAAGCCTGATTTCCGGTGATCAGGTCAAGCAGGATGCGGCCCTTGTGGTTTCCTGGCCCAGCCTCGAGCGTCGCCGCGACGAGTATCAGGATTTGGTGCAGAAAAAGATTCCTGCAAACTCGAAGGAAATCGCCATCGCGCGAAGTTACGGGGACCTGCGCGAGAATCACGAATACAAGGCGGCGAAGGAAATGCAGAAGATCCTCATGCGCCGCAAATCGGAGCTCGAAGCTCAACTCGTGAGGGCTCGCGGCACCGATTTCGCAAACCCGCGCACCGATGTCGTCAGCATCGGCGCCGAAGTGCGTGTCACCGACCTCGACAATCACAATCCCGAAGCTTATTCGATCCTGGGTGCGTGGGACTTCGATGCTGAGAAGCACATCATCAGTTATTTGAGTCCCATGGCGCAGGCCATGCTCGGGAAAAAGGCGGGGGAAGTCGTGGAATTTGAACTGGATGGCGCCAAACGGAATTACCGTCTTGATGCCATCACGACTTCCCAATGCATTCCGTCCTCCTCTCATTCCGTGGCCACTCCCTCCGCGGCACCTGATGCGGCTCCGGCGGATGGAGCTGCCTCCTGATGGTTCGGGCCGGGCGCCCGCTTCCGTTCCGTCTTGGGTGAGTCTCCCGGGTGAGCTCCGACCTTCCTTGATTGAACCTGGAAACGGGAATTCACCAACTTCGCCAGCCCGGGACTCGTGGAAAAACTGAGAGCGTCTCGATGTTCGGATGTGGCTGCGGCTGGTCTGCGACACAGCCGCGCTCCCCAAAATGATCTTCCGATCGCTTGATGCTGATCAGTGGCCGTTTCCAGGGAACGGGTCACTGCCCGGGGGGGCGCTGCGGGATTTCGACTTCGAATTCGAAGACCACCGAGGCACCATCGGGCGACAGGTTAGGGGAGAGCTTCATGTGAATGGAGTTCTCTGGCGTGTTGCCGACGGCGATGGTTCCACTCCCTCCGCTGCTCAGGGCCAGGTTGGGCGCGGCGACGACCGTGACGCCCGACGCCCCGGTAAAGCTCTTTTCCAGGACTTCCGCCGCGGCCGGCTCCAGCACGCTGGCCCTCGTTGGATCCGCCATCGCCGCTAATCCCAGCCGGTTCCCTGAGGGTTCGTCCACATCCAGGAGGCGGGCCTGGAATCCCACCGTCTGGGCTGTGTTTCCCTGGTTTCCCGGCAGGGTGGGTTGGAGCAGGATAAAATGATGTCGGCCATGCGGTCCCACCCAATTGCCCAGGACCAGGGTTTGACGATCTCTGAGCTTGCCTTGAGACTGGATTTTCAGCTTGTTGCCTTCTTGAAACATCTGCACCCGGGGAGCGCCCGCGCCTGCATCGGAAGGAACTTTGGGCTGCTCTGCGCTGCCCGATCGAGGGTTCCCCGCCGCCGCGGCCAGTTGTTGGCGCAACTGCCCGACTTCTCCCCTCAACCTCAGCAGCTCTCTCATTTGATCTGAAGCAAGCGACTGCGATCCGCGGGTCTTGGCGAGGGCATTCGAGGCTTTCGAAAGTTCGCCCGCCAGAAGGGTGTTTTGAGCCAGGGCCTGCGCCGACTTTTCCTGGGCAGCCGCCAGTCGCGCTTGCAGCCCGCTCCTTTGGTAAAACAGGAAGCCCGTCAGGCCCAGGAGGATCAAGGAGACGGCGAAGGATTTGTTCATCGATAATTTAAGTAAGGGGCCAGCCATTTCTCGACTTCAGCCAAGGCAAGACCCTTGCGGCGCGCATAGTCTTCGACTTGATCCAAGCCCAGTTTGCCCACCGCAAAATATTTGGCTTCAGGATGAGCAAAGTAAAGTCCGCTGACACTCGCCCCAGGCCACATGGCGTAGCTCTCGGTCAAGCGAATGCCCGTCTTCGCCTCGGCATCCAGGAGCCGCCAGAGCGTGCCTTTCTCGGTGTGGTCCGGACAGGCCGGATACCCCGCGGCCGGACGGATGCCACGGTAATTCTCCTCGATCATGTCCGAAGGACTCAACGAGTTCGCAGGTTCGAAACCCCACGCGGTTCGGGCGCGGGCATGGAGGTATTCCGCGAAGGCTTCGGCGAGCCGGTCGGCCAGCGCCTCTGCCATGATCGCCTGATAATCGTCGTGCGCGGCCTTTCGTTCCCGAACCCAGGCCTCCAGTCCCAATCCTGCGGTCACCGCAAAGGCGCCCAAGCTGTCCACCGGTCCCGAGTTTCCGCAGGGCGCGATGAAATCCGCCAGGCATCGCCGGGGCGCCTTCGCCGGGTCGATCGCCTGCTGGCGGAGAAAGTGAAAGACGGCGGAGGGCTTGGTTTCGCCGGGCGAGGTCCAGAGGGCCACGTCATCCCCTTCGGATGCGGCAGGGAAAAAGCCGTACACCCCGCGCAAGCCGGTGCGCCGTTCCTGCACCATGCGTTCCAGCAGTTCTTGCGCGTCCTTGAACAGCGCGCGCGCCTCTGCTCCGTGGTTGGGATGCTCGAAAATGGATGGAAACCGGCCGCGCAATTCCCAGGTATGGAAGAACGGCGACCAATCGATGAATGGAATGACGTCCTGCATCGTGATGACCTCGTCGGGGGGGGCTCCCGTCCCCTCGGTTCCGAAAGTTTTCAAACCCCAGAAACTCGGCTGCGGCACGGAAGCGTGCGATAAGCGGGGCGCTTGCGCGCGGGCCTCGACCAGGCTCATCAACGTGGGGCGAGTCGCCTCGTGCCGGGAACGGAGGGCCGAATACTCCTCGCGAATCTGCCTCACGAGCGCGGGTTTCTGCTCCCGATTCAGCAAGCCACTGACCACGGGCACCGCCCGCGAGGCGTCGAGGACATGGATGACGGGGGACTCGCATCGCGGCGCGATTTTGACCGCCGTGTGAGCTTTGCTGGTGGTCGCGCCTCCAATCAACAACGGCAAGCCCACGCCGAGCCGTTGCATTTCAGCGGCCACGTGCTGCATCTCGTCGAGCGATGGCGTGATCAACCCGCTCAAGCCGATGATGTCCACCGCTTCCTGGCGGGCGGTTTCGAGGATTTTCTCGCAGGAAACCATCACTCCAAGGTCGAGGATTTCGTAGTTGTTGCAGCCCAGGACGACGCCAACGATGTTCTTGCCGATGTCATGCACATCCCCCTTGACCGTGGCGAGCAAGACTTTGCCCTGAGGACGCACGCTCAAGCCCTGCGCCGCCCTTTCCGCTTTCTCCACTTCCATGAAGGGGGTCAAGTAGTTCACCGCCTTTTTCATCACTCGCGCGGACTTGACGACTTGCGGGAGAAACATTTTGCCGGCGCCGAATAAGTCGCCCACCACGTTCATACCGTCCATCAGCGGCCCTTCGATCACCGCCAGCGGTTTGCCCAGTTTGAGCCGCGCTTCCTCCACGTCCTGCTCGATGTGTGTGTCATGTCCGTTGATCAACGCGTGCTCGAGGCGCTTTTCCACCTCCAGGCTGCGCCAGGGGGCGGTCCCTCGTTCAGCCGAGGCCTCCGGCTTGACCCCTTTGAGCTGTTCACCGAGGGCGACCAGTCGTTCCGTGGCATCGGGACGCCGGTTCAGCAGCACATCCTCGACGTGTTCCAACAGGACGGGCTCGATTTCCTGGTACACCTCGAGCATGCCGGCATTGACGATTCCCATGTCGAGTCCGGCCTGAATGGCGTGGAACAATAACGCGCTGTTCATGGCCTCGCGCACTTTGTTGTTGCCGCGAAAACTGAAACTGATGTTGCTGACCCCGCCGCTGACGCGCGCCCCGGGCAGATGGCTCTTGATCCAGCGAGTGGCTTCGATGAAATGAACCGCGTAGTTATTGTGTTCCTCAATGCCGGTCCCCACCGTCAGGATGTTCGGATCGAAAATGATGTCCTCCGGAGCAACCCCCGCTTGGTCCACCAGCAGCCGGTAGCTGCGCTCGCAGATCTGAATCTTGCGGTCCAACGTGTCCGCCTGGCCGCGCTCGTCGAAGGCCATGACCACCACGGCGGCGCCGTATTGTCGGATGATCCTCGCTTGTTCGAGGAAGGAGATCTCGCCTTCCTTGAGCGAGATGGAATTGACCACACCCTTGCCTTGCAGGCATTTCAAACCCGCTTCCAGAACCGACCACTTGGAGGAATCCACCATCACGGGAACTTTGGCGATATCCGGCTCGGCCGCGATCCATTGCAGGAATCGTGTCATGGCGGCGGGTCCGTCCAGCATGCCTTCGTCCATGTTGACGTCCAAAATGTTCGCGCCATTCTCCACCTGTTGTCTCGCCACCGCCCCCGCGTCCTCGAAGCGGCCTTCTTTGATTAATTTCGCGAACTTGGGTGAGCCCGTGACATTGGTTCTTTCTCCCACCATGAGGAAGGTACCCTCGGTATGCACCAAGGGTTGAGTGCCGCTGAGGCAGAGCTGCGGATCGATGGAAGGGATGGGGCGGGGGGGGACACCCTCCAAGGCCTTGGCGATGGCGGCCACGTGCGCGGGCGTATTGCCGCAGCAGCCGCCCGCAATGTTGAGCAAACCGCTTCGCCCGAAATCCAGCATCTGACAGCTCATGTGCTCCGGCAGCAGGTCGAAGCCGGTGGCGGAGAGCGGATTCGGCAGTCCTGCGTTGGGATAGCAAGAGATGAATGCGTCCGCCACGTCCGCCAGCGCCGTCAACGAGGGTCGCATCAAGTCGGGTCCAAGCGAACAGTTGAGCCCGACCGCGAGAGGGCTGGCATGACGCACCGCGTGCCACCAGGCTTCCACGCGCTGGCCCGAAATCATGGTTTCGCCGCCGCGTCCTACCGCGGCAGAGATGATCAGCGGCAGTTGTTTCGCCTCCTGCTCGAAAACGCGCTGAATCGCGACCAGCGCGGCTTTGGCGTTGAGGGAATCGAAAATGGTTTCCACCAGCAGAAGGTCCACTCCGCCATCCATCAAGGCCTTCACTTGATCGGCGTACGCCTTCGCCACCTGATCGAAGGTCACCACCCGGAAGGACGCGTCCGAGGCATCCGGCGAGATCGAAAGCGAGACCGTCAGCGGTCCGATGGCGCCGGCGACGAATCGCGGCGTCCCGGTCTCTCGAGCCACCCGGTCCGCCCAGTGGCGGCACAGTCGGGCGGACTCGACGTTCAGTTCCGCCGCCAGTTGCCGCAGGAAGGGGTCTCCCACAACACGCTCGTAGAATTCGGGATCTTTGCGACCTCCCTTTTCCCGCGGATCCTCCACGAAGAACTCGCTTTGTCCGAGACTGGTGGCGGAGAAAGTGTTGGTCTCGACGATATCCGCCCCGGCTTCCAGGAACCGGCGATGGACATCGCCGACCACGTCCGGGCGGGTCAAGCTGAGGAGGTCCCCGTTGTTGAGGAGACTTTTGGACGACTCGCGGAAGCGGTCACCGCGGGCTGCTTCCTCGGTCAGGCCGTATTCCCGGAGGGTGGTGCCCATGGCGCCGTCGATGATGACGATGCGCTTCCGCAGCAGCCGTTCCAGGGGCGAGTCCGGAACCCGCCCCGCCGATCCAGAAGATGCGCGCTTCATGGAAGCATCCTGGCAGCGGTGTTTTGGTTCGAAAAGCGAAAAATCAACCCATCAAGATATGTAGATATTTAACTCTTTCCACGATTCGCTCCTTGTCCGTCATGGCTTGCCCCCCTAGCCTTCGCGCATGAAGGTTGCCAATCTCAATCCCCAATCCGATATCGGTGCGTCCAGTTGGCTGCTCGAGATGGACGGTCACCGGCTGCTCATGGATGCCGGGGTGCATCCCAAAAAGGAGGGGTTGGAGGGGCTTCCGCTCTACGACCGGATTGAAGGGCGCGAGATGGACGCCATCGCGATCTCGCATTGTCATCATGACCATGTGGGGTCGCTCCCGGTGGCGGTGCGGCGGTTTCCGCGGGCGCATGTGATGATGCCGGAGTTGAGTTACTTCATCGTCGAGCGGGTGCTGCATAATTCCGTCAACGTCATGACCAAGCAGCGCGACGAGGTGGGCATCCGGGAGTATCCCCTCTATACCCACAACGAGGTGGACGACATCGCCTCGATTTTTCAGGGGTTTCGGTACAACCGGGAGATTGAGTGGGCGGCTTTTCACAAGAGCCGGACCGGCCAGAATTCCCCGACGCTTGAGTTTTTTGATGCCGGCCATTGTCTGGGTTCCGCGGGCTTGCTGGTGCGCGGCCGGAAGGAAACCCTGTTTTACACCGGCGACGTCTCCTTTTGCGAACAGACGCTTTTGAAAGGAGCTCGCTTCGAAGGTGTGCGGGCCGATGTGCTCATCATGGAGACCACGCGGGGCAGCCATCCGACGAGCCAGCGGACTCGCGCCGAGGAGACGGGGCGGCTGGCTGCGGCCATTCACTCCGTGCTGGCCCGCAAGGGCAGCGTGTTGATTCCGACATTCGCCCTGGGCCGGACCCAGGAAATCCTCGCCTTGCTGGCGCTGTTGATGCGGGAGGGAAAATTGAAGCGGCAGCCCGTTTACATCGGGGGCTTGGGCCGGGTGTTTACCGAGATTTACGATCTGCAAGCCGACCGCACGCATCGCAATCACCGCCACTTGCAACTGCACGAGTCTCTGGATCTGGTGGTGCTCTCTAAGCCCGAACTCGATCGCATCAAGCTGGGGAGCGGACGGATTTTTGTGATGACCGCTGGCATGATGAACGAGCACACCGCGGCTCACGACCTGGCCGTTCGCATGCTGGGCGAGGAAAAGCACGCCATCTATTTTGTGGGTTATGCCGATCCCCAGAGCCCCGGCGGCCGCGTCAAAGCTTCCGGCCATGGACAAACGTTTATTATGAGCGGATCGGCGGGAGAAGTGACGCGTCGATGCCAGTTGGACTCCTTCGATCTCACGGCCCATGCCAATCGGGAAGAGTTGCTTGAATTTGTGGGCGAAGTTGAACCTCAAAAGGTCATTTTGGGCCACGGCGACGATGCGGCCCGGGAATGGTTCAAAGCACAAATCCGAACCCAATACCCCAAGATCCGGATCCTGGATCCCGCACCCGGCGAAACTCTGTCCCTGTAGCCGGCAAAGCTTCGGAGGGAGTCATTGTCGCCTCTGGTCAGGCTACGCGGCTGGAGGACTTCAGTGGGGCGGGATTGGGCGGCGTTGAAGCGCCGTGAACGGCGCGGTCCGGGCGGAGCGCGGCGTTTACGCCGTTCCTAAGTGTGTCTTCGAAGGGACGCGGCAAGTCCCACCTTGAACAACTTCGGAACGCGCCGATCCGAATCGCTCCTCCTGTTTGCGGCTTGCTTGCCTCCCCGGCTTGGTTCCAAGATGGGCCCATGGAGGTCAAGGAAGCGCTGATCGCGCTGAACATGGTGGATCATCTCGGTCCCATTCGTCTGAAGCAACTTCTGCAGTATTTTCCTTCGCCGGTGGAATTGTTGTCCGCGAGCGAGTCTGAGTTGAGCCGGGTTCCGGGCATCGGTCCTGAAACAGCTCACGCGATCGCACATTGGGATAAGTTGGTGGATCTTGCCGGAGAGATGCAGCGCATCGCCGCCTTCGGTTGTTCGGTTCTCGTTGAATCTGACCCGGAATATCCAGCGGCATTGCGGGAGATTTATGATCCCCCCATCGTGTTGTATGTGCAGGGGGCGTTGCAGGATCGCGACCGGCACGGATTGGCGGTGGTGGGTTCGCGCCGGAGTTCGCCCTATGGATTGGAGACGGCGCGGCGGTTATCGTATCAGCTTGCGGGGGCGGGCTTGACGGTCGTCAGCGGCGGAGCCCGGGGCATCGACACGGCGGCACATCAAGGCGCCCTGAGCGCGAAAGGACGAACGGTGGCGGTGTTAGGGACGGGCATCAATCTCGTCTTCCCGCCGGAAAACGCCGAACTCTATCGAAAGATCGCGTCCGGAGGTGCGGTAATGACGCAGTTTCCTTTTAACCGTCCTGCCGATCGCCAGTCCTTTCCGATCCGGAACCGACTCGTGGCGGGAATGACGCTTGGCACCCTGGTGGTGGAGGCGCCCCTGAATAGCGGCGCGATGATCACGGCGAATTTCGCCGTGGAATACGGCCGCCAAGTGTTTGCGGTGCCCGGGCGGATCGACTCGCCCGGGAGCAAAGGATGCCATGAATTGATCAAGAAGGGCGCCAAACTCTGCGAGGGGGTCGATGACGTGCTGGGGGAATTCGAGTATCTGTTTCCCCCTTCACGTTCAGCCCGTGGAACCGGCCGGGCCGAGGTCGTGCTGCCGCTCAATGATCAGGAAACCCGGCTGCTGGGTTTTCTGGAGGACGGCGAGAAATCCATCGACGAGTTGATCCGCGCGTCCGGCCTCAGCAGTTCGGTGGTGTCCGTCGCCTTGCTGGGATTGGAGCTGAAAAGACTGGTCCAACCGTTTCCTGGAAAGATCTTCGCGAGGGTTCAGAGGGTGCAGGAACCATGAAACGCGCGACCGAACCGAGGCTCCCGGCCACCTCTCGGCCGGCCTGAGTGTGGTAACTGGGCAGCCTCAGACATCCTGACCTCATGCGGGGAAAGATTGGGTGGAGTGGAATGGAATTGAGACCAAGAGGGACATTTTCGATTTTCAAGGATGGGGGTGGTGGCGGTGAATAGGTGAATGCCGCAAGTTCAATGACCGATGTTTCCTGCCGGGTCTGTGGAGCTCAACCGCGATCTGGCGTGTCGAACGGAAGGAGACAAAGTGGTCTA